>NZ_JAJALG010000030.1:0-53453 GCF_020515205.1 Alteromonas sp. McT4-15 | reverse complement strand
ACTTTGACTTCAATCGAATTGACTGTCGTAGCTTTCTACTTTCGCGTAAGGTTCGTAGCTCCCATCTTGATATATAATGAAAACGGTATAAGGCATAAATTGCTCTGCTACTTCCATTCCGGGTGAACCTACTGGCATAGCCGGAACAGATAACCCGATAGCCTTTGGATGTTCTTCTAACAAAAATCGTTTTATAAACTTAGAAGGGACATGGCCTTCAAATACAAAGCCACTTTCTGTAACAGCGGTATGGCAAGAGCGAAGACTTGGCGAAATTCCGTATTCGTTCTTGATGTTGCTCAAGTTATGAAAGTCCTTTGTACGTAGGTGAAACCCTTGGCTTTCTAGATGGGTTATCCACTTTTTACAGCATCCACACGATGGTGATTTATAAACTAATAATTCGAAGACATCGTTTGCGCCATGGTGGATATTTGCCATGGCAACGCCAGGTAGAATTAGCAGTAATACCGCAGCTTGATAGGTGATTTTTTTTAACATTTTTGCCTCCAGACAAAGCTGGCACATATAGGTACATTAGCACCTAGATAATAAACAGGAACTGAAACAAATTGTGCGTGAAATTTGGACGCACTAACCCTGTGTTAGGCAAATATCGGGGGGCGAAAAAGTGAGGAAGTTACTGTAACTGGTTGTTGGAAGAATAAGCCAAATGAAGCGTCCGGCACCACTGGGCGTTGAACAATCATCATGAAAGCTATAAGGACGGGAGCATGAGTACAACCACCTGGTGGGCATGTGCATTCCGACGTGTTGCAACAATCTTTAATACTAGCGTTCTCGGAACTGCTAGAATCTACTCTCATACCATGGCTCATGTTCATAGAGCAATTCGATTCAGAATTGCTATTGTAGTGTTTGTTGTCAATAGCCATTTCAAAACTCATAGTATCTATAGCCATAGCTTGCCCAACGAGGGCAGATAGCACTGTAAATACTAGTATTAATTTTGATAGGGATTTAGACATTTTTTAAGCATTGAACATAACCTATACGGAGAATAATGGATTTTTTCGAATTGGTAAACAGTCGAGACTAATTTGTAATCAGAATAGCCCATTCATCGGCAGAATTTTAGAAATAGTCATGATGAGAGAAATAGCCTACAACAATGCAAATTTTTAGCCGCGCCACTAAATCCGTAATTCAGATACTGCGATAGAACTTGAACGCTCTAAGTAGTTGCCACAATGCTTTCTCTTTGTCCAGTTCCATTAACGTTATAACAGGAGGTACCCGGACTTACACAAAAAATTGAGGAGGCTGACAAATAAATGCTTGAGGAACTCGCGCTCTGACAGATAGAGTTTTTGATGTCGGCGACCTTATTGACAGAAACCTAAATTCTGAGAGGTGTTTGAATTTATTAGATGAGAAATGATTCTTTTCTGTATTAGGGAATCATGAAAAACTAATATTAGAAATCAATTTGAGCAAGCTATACCAATCTGAGCTTTGGTATCAGAATGAAGGTAAATGGTGGCAATACTTAGACAATGAGCTTAAGAATAAATATTTTAACTTAGCTAACAAGTTACCTCTTTCGATATCTATTGAAACGAACTTTGACAACATTGGAATAGTCCACGCAGATCATCCTTTCCATTCTCGGCCGCCTACATAAGACTGTCAAAATTATATTAAGCAAATTCTTTGGGAAAGGATATTATCCTAATAACAATATCAAAGACCCTAAATCTACTTTGTATAAATTCTCTGAAGATTTTATACACATATTCAATTACCGAAACTTCAAACTTACTCACAGTAAAATAAAGTTAGACTGCTAAAACAAAAAGCCCCGCATTTTCATGCAGGGCTTTCTGAATAATGGTGCCTCGCTCCGGGATTGCAACGCGCGGCGCAGCCGCAGGGGCACGTTAGCGTGTGCCTGTGTTTTCAACCACCGGGATCAAAAAAGCCCTCGCATTTCTGCAAGGGCTTGAATGATGGTGCCTCGACCCGGGATCGAACCAGGGACACGCGGATTTTCAATCCGCTGCTCTACCAACTGAGCTATCGAGGCACATAAAACTGTGCAATGTAAGCTTTAATTTTTCTTTGCAAAACTTTGCAAGCCAAATCGAAGTGCTTACTAACTTTATATCTCTTATCCTAACAGCTTAGCTTGGTAAATTCGACCGATAAAGCTTGCACTTTTCAATCCGCTGCTCTACCAACTGAGCTATCTGGGCGAAACTGGTTAGCGTTCTAGGTGTTTAGTACCTGTCCTGCTGTGGGTGCGTATTAAACGGTTTTCCCTCTAACAAGTCAACCGTTTTTCTCGCTTTTTTTTCGGTTTTATTACCGTTTGCACATTGTTTAAGCAAAATGTGCTTTTTTGCTTATTTTTCAGGCGGAACATAGCCTTCAATTGTAGGTTCTATACCTTCAAAAAGGTAAGCCGACATTTTTTCTTCCAAAAACGAACGCGCATTTGGGTCCATCATATTTAATTTGTGCTCGTTAATAAGCATGGTTTGCTTTTTTTGCCATTCTGCCCACGCTTCTTTCGAAATATTATCAAAAATACGTTTACCCAGTTCACCCGGGTAAAGTTGAAAGTCTAGGCCATCGGCTTCTTTTTGAAGCTTTTGACAAAATACGGTTCTTGCCATGGGTTATCCTTGAAGTTCTTATAATGGTTGCAGCTAGACTAGCTGTTTAATAATTTTGGTAGTGGGGGCAGCTAGCCCTACTTCAATAGGTTCATTAAGCATAAACCATTTTGAAGACATTTCTGCCCCCTGCTTTGTTGGTGGAGAGTTTACCACGGCAACTACCGGGGTTATATCTAAATGAAAGTGGCTAAAAGTGTGCCTGAAAGTTTCTAGTGGCTGCGTTTGAACAACCTCTATGCCGCGTAACGATAGCGCCTTTGTTCCTTCCTCGATGGTTGTGGTTTCTAAAAAGCCATACAGCCCGCCCCACAAACCAGACGACGGTCGCTGTTCTAAGTAAACCTGTTGATTGAACTGCGCCACCATCATAAAGGTTTCTTTCACTGGCAGTACTTTTTTAGGCTTTTTACCCGGATAACTAGTTTGTTCGCCTTGCGCATAAGCAATACAGTCTGCCTGTAATGGACACTCGTCGCACTTTGGTTTGCTACGTGTGCACACCATAGCGCCTAAGTCCATCATTACCTGGGTGTAGTTCGCGCACCGCGTTTCTGGCGTGTTTGCTTCAGCAACTTCCCACAGCGCATTTTCTACCGGTTTTTGTCCGGGCCAACCCGCAATAGCATAATACCGTGCCAAAACACGTTTTACGTTGCCGTCTAAAATAGGGTGTCGTTGATTTCGCGATAGCGACAAAATTGCGCCCGCGGTAGAGCGCCCTATGCCGGGTAAAGCAATAACGTTTTCAATGTCATTGGGGAACTCGCCATTGTACTGGTCAACAAGCACCTTTGCTGCTTTGTGTAAGTTACGTGCACGGGCGTAATACCCTAAGCCGGTCCAATGATGCAGCACGTCGTCTTGAGATGCATTAGCCAATTCAAATACGGTAGGGAACGACTGCATAAAACGTTCGAAATAGGGAATAACTGTTGCCACTTGGGTCTGCTGCAACATAATTTCTGAAATCCACACCTTGTACGGTGTGACACTCTGTTGCCAAGGCAAGTGCTTGCGTCCGTGCTCATCGAACCAAGTGAGAACACGTTGGGCAAAACTGCCACTATATTTAGAAGTCTGTTCACTCATATTTACTGCCAGTAATAGGCACTGCCATTACCTATTTATCTACTCAGTGATTTATAAAAAAACGCGCTATGTTAGCATGTACGCGAATACTATTTTGTTAAGGAGCCGGCGTGTCGGTATCAAAGCCCATTTTGTATTTTCCTGGCACCTTGTGCGATGAACGCATATTTATGCCATTGTGGCATGCACTGCCTGCTCATCAACGTCGATATGTTCCTCTTCAGTGGGCAGCATCAAAAGACGACATGCTAGCCTTAAGCAAAGACAGAATACTAGAAGGCGAAAAGGTTCACCTTATTGGGTATTCCATGGGTGGCTATATTGCAGCGCTCATTGCCCAACAACGTCCAGAATCGGTCGCCTCTCTTACGCTGATTGGTTATAACCCCAACGGGCTATCCAAAGAAGAAATAGCTAAACGCCAACAACTTACCACTATGCTTAAAAAAGGGCAGTTTAAAGCCGACAACGATGCTTATCTTGCGCGCTTTATTCATCCGTCACGCATCGATGATGAAAATGTTGCGGGTGTTGTAAAGTCTATGGCCCAAGATTTGGGAAAAACAACCTTACTCAACCATACAAATGCCACTACACCTAGAGAGAGTACGACTGAAATTCTCGCTAAGATTAATGCACCTTTGGCATTTATCACTGCCCAGCAAGACAATATCGCGCCTGCTGAAGCCATTGCACGCGTTTGCCAACAAATCTCTGGGGCATCATTACATCTGCTTGAAAATACAGGTCATATGATACCCCTTGAGCAAACTGAAGCGTTAGCCGCTATTATTGCAAAGCAAATTAGCGATTAAAAATACAGCATTTTTGCCATTATGCCGTTGCATAAGCCGCGGGTAAGTGGATAATGCGCCACCAGAAAATTTGGTAAGAAAGGCATTGCAAATGAGGCAATTCAAAAGTCAGGCGGAAGCAGAAGCCGCTGGTGTATATGTAAGTAAGGTAAAAAGCTATGTAAAGCGTGAAGGCCGACTTACTAAAGGACAAGAAAAAGCGCTGGCTGACTATTGGCCAACGATGGGTATCGACTATGCTGACGCGCCTCTGTCTTTGTCTGATGTGTTTGGTCGCACTGCACCTGTCGTTGTTGAAATTGGCTTCGGCATGGGCAAGTCATTAGTCGAAATGGCAGCCGCTTCACCGGATAAAGATTTTATCGGTATTGAAGTTCATCGCCCAGGTGTTGGTGCGTGTTTATCTGACGCAGGTGATCAAGGCGTGGAAAACTTGCGTGTAATGGAGCACGATGCTGTAGAAGTGCTTAAGAACATGATCCCAGATGGTAGCTTGTCTCGCTTACAGCTCTTTTTTCCAGACCCTTGGCATAAAAAACGCCACCACAAGCGCCGTATAGTACAATCTGAATTTGCTGAACTTGTTCGCACCAAGCTTGCTATTGGCGGCTGTTTTCACATGGCCACTGATTGGGAAGCGTACGCTGAACACATGGCCGAAGTTATGAACAACGCACCTGGCTACACCAATACAGCTGAAGAAGGCGATTATGTTCCGCGACCTGAGTACCGCCCTATCACTAAATTCGAAACGCGTGGTCAAAAGCTCGGGCACGGTGTATGGGATCTAATTTACGAGCGCACTAAGTAATGATTCTATCTCCTCAAAGCCAGCTACTCGAGCGTAATATCACTTTGTTTGACGAGGGTCAGTGGGCCTTTATCAATCCCTCAGATGCTTATTTTCTAGATGGATTGAAGTCGAAAACGGTAACCGTTATTCATCAATATTTTGATATATTCTCGGAATGCGTAAGAGTTATTCCTTCGGTGTCATTCGACAGCAGAGATATTGCCGAAGACGGTTTTGAGGTAGTGCAGAAAGTTGGCAGTCACACTCATATTTTTACGCCTTTTGTAAAACAAGAAAATTCCCACACCGATGTCATGCTTTTCTTACCCAAAGCAAAAACTCACTTTCAAATGTTGTTGCGAATGGCAGCAGGAATGGTTGGCCAAAACGGGCGTATCCATGTTGTAGGTGAAAATAAAGGTGGAATTAAGAGTGCTGCTAAATTAATGCAGCAATACGGAGCGACACAGAAAGTAGACTCGGCGCGTCATTGTAGTCTTATCACACTTATTGTTGAGCAAGCGCATTTAGCTTTTGATCCAAAAGACTGGACCCATTTTAACGACTATCACGTTGAAGGTACCAACTGGGAAGTGGCCGCGATGCCAGGCGTATTTAGCTACAAAGAGTTAGATGCAGGTACTGAGTTGTTGCTAGAGAAGTTAACGCATAGTCTAAGTGGTAATGTATTAGATTTTGCGTGTGGTGCTGGTGTAATAGCAAGCTACTTAATGTTGAAATATCCTCACCTAAAACTGCATTTAACCGATGTCAGTGCCCTTGCTATATACTGTAGCGCGCTAACGCTCAAAGAAAACGGATTAGCAGCAACCTTGTATGGTGCTGATGGGCTACATGGGTTTACTCAGAAAGTTCAACACATTGTAACCAACCCACCATTCCACACGGGTATTAAGACAGATTACACTATTACAAAGCGTTTTATTGCGGATGCTAAAGCAATTTTGTCATCACAAGGCACATTACAAATGGTCGCTAATCGTTTTTTACCTTACCCAGGGTTATTGTCGGAGCACTTTCAAACTGTTTATACCACGGCACAAACCTCACAATTTTCTGTATATCAAGCAGCATAGCCGTTAAAAAACGGTTATGCTTGTGCTAATTTAGCTTATCTGCATACAGCGATTGCGCCACCATCTTTGCTTCACATGTGTGGCGTCCCAGCATCTTTTCGATTGATTTAACACGGTTTTGCTAGTGCTCTGCACTTATTGCACTAAGGGGATTACCTGTGAATATTGTATTTGCGATTTCAGAAGTAGAAGAGTTAGTTAAAACAGGTGGCCTTGCTGATGTAGGCAAGGCACTTCCTTTGGCACTTCACGCATTGGGCGAAAGCGTTAGTATTGTTATGCCCTATTATAAAGTGCTAGCTGATCAATTTGACCTTGCGTGTGTGACTGAGAAACAAACACTGTTTACCGAAGGTCAGGTTTATCAGTTTGATATTCGCTACATGCAATGGCACGACATCCCTGTGTACTTTGTAGATTCACCAGAGCACTTTATGCGAGATGGCTTGTACTCAAATGCCTACGATGCCTATGATGACAATGGTGAACGCTTTAGCTTTTTCAGTGGCGCGGTATTACAAACATTACAAGCGATTGATAAAAAGCCGGATATTATCCATTGTCACGACTGGCATACCGCGATGCTGCCTTTCTTGTTAGCGCATGATAAATCTGGTTTTTACGCTAATACTAAAACGGTCTTTACAATTCACAACGCTGCATTTCAAGGGGTTCACAGACTAGACGAGATCCCCTTCTTGCGTCATCACCCTAATATTCTTGCTCAGGTGCATGGCGGCTATATCAATATGCTACAAAGTGGGATTGAATTTGCGAGTAAGGTAACAACAGTAAGCCCTAACTATGCGAGAGAACTATTGACCGACTTGGGTAGCCATGGCTTACATGAACGATTAGTCAGTCGCACGAATGACTTAAGTGGCATCTTGAACGGCTGTGATTATACGCAGTGGAACCCGCAAACGGACAAATACTTACCTGAGCACTATAGCGCTGAAAATTTGCACCCAAAATCAACCTGTAAGCGCGTGCTTCAAGAAAAGTCTAACTTACCACAGCAACCTTCAGTGCCGCTTATTGGCATGGTTTGTCGACTTACTGAACAAAAGGGCTTTGGTTATATTTTGCCTATTTTAGATGAGTTGGTAAAACACAACTTACAAATGGTTATTGTAGGTACGGGCGACCCTAAAGTGTGTATGGATTTAGGTGAATTTGCACAACAACATCCTACTCAGTTTGCCTTTATTAATGGCTTTAGTTCAGAACACGCGCATTTAGTTGAAGCAGGCGCTGACTTTTTCTTAATGCCTTCACAATTTGAGCCTTGCGGGCTGAATCAAATGTATAGTTTAGCCTACGGTACGGTTCCTATTGTACGTTCAGTAGGTGGCCTCAAAGATACGGTTGTTGATCACTCACATACCGATGGTACGGGTTTTGTGTTTGATGACCCTACACCTTGTGCGCTGTTATCATGTATTCGCCGTGCCCTGCTAGCCTTTTACGAAGACCCTGCGGCTTTTAGAGCCATGCAAATACGGGGAATGAATACCCGATTCACTTGGGAATCAGCAGCACAGAGCTACCAAGCATTGTACAAGTCGGCCGTATAGTTACACTGGCGCTTTTTGGTAGCGAGGATCCGCGCTTGTTTATCAACTTAATTTAGATAAGCCGAAACATTAATTATTGTTTATACGCATCTTTCTTTTTGCGCAATTATGCGCCACTATTAATTTAATAAAGATGCGAATGGATAACACGCAAAACAAATATGACGGGAAAGGCAGTTAAGTTTTCAATTCGTAGCCTATTTTTGTGGGTGGTAATGTCGATCGCCGCGTTCTCGCTTACCGTGCTTTCTGGCTTGTCTATCTATACACAAATCAAAACATACCGTCATGAATTAGAATCTAACGCTATCATGCTAGCCAAACTTGTTGCTCGCAGTTCGGCCAGCTACTTATATGATGAAACCCCAGAACGTATAGAACTTGCCCTTAAAAATCTCAGCGCAACCGAGCACGTATTGAATGCACATGTTTATCGCGTAGACAATTCGGGCGCTGCGCCAGAAATTTTTTCTTCTTATAACCGCGAAGGTCAGTTATTACTAGGCGGCAAGGAAAACCAGCTACCTGCGCTATTTTTAAACCCTAGCTTGGCAGACTCTGGCCATTACCTAGAGCTTAGTACCAAAGTATTCGACGAAGAGACCAATATCCAATTAGGGTGGGTTTACTTACGAGTATCATCAGACAATTTTAATCAGCTGGTTGGCAAGTCAATATGGTTAAACCTGATAGTGGCATTAGTTCTTCTTGGAGTAAGCTTCTATTCAGCAGTGCGTATGCAGCGCGTGGTAACGGGGCCAGTTGAAGAGATTGCCAGTTTTCTTCAACGCACTTCACGCCAGAGAGATTACTCTGCAAGGGCAGAAGGCTCAGCCATTCACGAGCTCGACATACTCGCCGATGCTGTTAATGTCATGCTACTGCGAATGCAAGAATATATGCAAAAGCAACGGCAAGCCGAAGAGCAGCATAGAAAGCTCAATGCAAGCTTGGAAGATATGGTAAACCATAGAACTACGGCACTGAAAGACGCGAACCAAGAGCTCATTCAGACTCTCGAAAAGCTACATCAATTCCAACGTCAAATTGTGCAAAACGAGAAAATGGCGTCGCTTGGTGACATGGTGGCAGGCGTTGCCCACGAGGTAAATACACCGATTGGTTTGGGTGTTACCGCATCGACTATGATGCTCGACCGCTTAGCTGTTATTCAAAAAGACTTTGAAAATAAAACGCTGAAAGCCAGTGCGATGAAGCGCTTTTTAGATGAGAGTAACGAAAATCTCAATATTATTTATCGAAACTTAAACCGCGCAGCCGAATTAATATCTAGCTTTAAGCAAGTAGCGGTAGATCAAACCTCGGAGTCGAGTCGAAGTTTTTGCGTTGCACAGCTAGTTAATGAGATACTATTGTCATTACAGCCTCGACTAAAAAAATTAAAACACAACATCAACGTAGATTGCGACCCTACCCTTAGCGTTGAAACGAAGGCTGGCCCGATAAATCAGATCCTGATTAACCTTATTATGAATTCGGTTATTCACGGTTTTGAAAACATAGAAGAAGGTGCGATTGATATTCGCGCCGAAATGGTTAGCAGTAATAAATTAAAACTAGTTTATACCGATAACGGAAAAGGTATTTCACCGGAAATTCGCAAGCGGATCTTTGACCCCTTTGTCACCACTAAGCGTGGACAAGGTGGCTCAGGTTTAGGAATGCATTTGGTATACAACTTGGTGACACAGGCTTTAAATGGGTCTATCTCTATCACCAGTGAAGAAGGCAAAGGCGTGGAATTTGTTATTATTTTCCCTGTCGCTAATGCCAAGACATCTGATTAGTTGTATAAAGTATGAACTTTTCTTGAAATTTATTGGCTAACCCCAATACCTTAACAATAAGAATATTCACAAGTTGCTTGCAATCAAGTACATGAATATTAGAATTTAACCAGTTAGTTGCTTAAATCGTATTTTAGAAAGAGTGTAGAACACCATGCAGACGCCAAATGTGTTAATCGTAGAAGATGAAGTGGTCACCCGTACCACGCTTAAAAGTTTGTTTGAAGCGGAAGGGTACAATGTATTTGAAGCTGAAAATGGTGATCAGATGCATGATTTCTTCGAAAATCACGCTATCAATTTGGTAATCATGGACATCAACTTGCCAGGTAAGAATGGCCTAATTTTGGCACGTGAAGTACGTGACCGCAAAAATGTAGGTTTGATTTTCTTAACGGGCCGCGACAATGATGTAGACCGTATCTTAGGCCTAGAGATTGGTGCTGACGACTATTTAACCAAGCCGTTTAACCCTCGCGAACTTACGATCCGTGCACGTAACCTATTGTCTCGTACAACTAACTCTTCAGAAGATGACGATTTACCAAGCCGCGTGAGCTTTAATGGCTGGACACTAGACGGCGATAGCCGCTCGTTAATCTCACCAAATGGTAAAGAGTTCCGTTTGCCACGTAGTGAGTTTAGAGCGCTACACTTGTTCTTAAGTAATCCAGGCAAGATTTTAACGCGTGAACAACTTATTATGGAAATGACGGGCCGTGAGCTTCGCCCGAATGACCGTACTGTAGACGTAACTATCCGTCGTATCCGTAAGCACTTCGAATCAGATCCTACTGATGAAGAGTTGATTGTTACTATTCACGGTGAAGGTTACCGTTTCTGTGGACAAGTTGACGGTTAATTACCAATAACGTTCCGATTAAATAGAAAAGCCGCTACTGTGTAGCGGCTTTTTTTTGCGTTGTTGCAGCGCGTATTTAAGATTTTGCGTTGAACGTTAAGGCATAAGTATAACGCTTCCGTTCTAGCAAGAAGGCTTTATGCGTACTTGGGCTCCATGAGTCATCGCCGCCCACGCCCATATGTGCATGGTCGATATACACAAATACACAGTCTTGCTTAACCAAATCACTGGTATGTTTCGCATTGTCTAACTGGGCTTGGCCATATTCGCTGACACTAAAATGAAAGTCACCCGTTACATTTAAGCGGCCAACTGAAAGCGCTCGACAGTCACAACGTAGCCCATTATCAGAAGGAAAGATATAATGGGTTTGCATATCGTTAAGCGCTAGTTTGTACTCACCAAAACGCGCACTGGCAAGTCTATCTGGGTAGTTTTCATGAGGCCCTAATCCTTGCCACCTTACCTGCATGTGTTCGCTTTCACCGTCAATAACACCGTTATCTGAACATGCGAAGACAGCTGGTACTGCGGCTTGCATGCCAATTCGAGGCATAGGCGGAACACTATCATCAAGTAGAACCTCAACTGAAATAGTAAGCTGTGCCGCTGAGTTGATGGTATATATCCACTTGGTTGCTGCCATTACCTTTTCATCAAAGCGGTATTCGAATAACGACGTTATACGCACATCTTCCGCGCCTTGCTGAACATCAACACTGGTACAGATGCGGTTCCATTGACCGATACCTGCACGGCGCCAGCGCGACTCCCATGCGTTTAGATCAGGATTATCCACCTCACTCACGCCGATATCATTGTCTAATGGCGCACGAAAGAAACTATCTTCAAAGGGAGCGCTAAGCGTTTCAATGCCGTTGTTTAACCACGACGTTAGTAAACCGCTTTTGCAGTTAAAGCTAAAACTGTTGCCCTGTGTTTCTATGCTGACAACAGCATCGTTTGTATTAATCGCGAAGTCGTTTGTGGTTTCGGCTGCATTTCCACGCTTGAATGCCACTATTCCAGCCCGATTAGCCAATGGCACTTGAGCGGTATCCATAACATGATTGGTCTGTGCCCAGGCACAGTCGTTTGCCAGTACCACATCAATATTGAGGTGATAAATTGCACCAGCAACATAAACAAAGTTTGGCGTAATGGATAAACGAGTACTGGACTGCGGCGTAATAACAAGCGCAGACTCACCCTCTTGTATTACTTTGCCGTTTTCCAATATTTGCCAACGCGCTAGTTCGTTGTCAGTTTGTCTAAACAAATAGTCACTGCTAACTTTTAGATCTATCGTGTCACTTTGGTTTAGCAATTCAACACTTAAGTGCTGCTGGCAGAACTTCGCCTCATACAAATGGGGATGTGGTGTTCTATCAGGAAATAGCAAACCATTGATACAAAACTGCCTGTCATTTTCTGTATCACCAAAGTCACCACCGTACGCCCAATACGCTTTTCCGTCGTCTGTATGCTTTGTCAGGCCTTGATCTACCCAATCCCAGATAAACCCACCTTGAAGACGCGGATAGTCTTTAAAGGCTTTCCAGTACTCGTCAAAGCTACCTAAACTGTTACCCATCGCATGGGCGTATTCACATAATATGACTGGGCGGTGCTCACCGGGCATCGACAACCACTTTTTAATAGACCATTTAGGTACAGCATCGTCTTTTACGTCAGTATTAACACGTGCGTACATGGGGGCGATAATATCTGTGGCTGTGGTGTCGGCACCACCACCTTCGTATTGTACTACGCGTGACTTATCGAAAGACTTTGCCCACCCATACATAGCATCATGGGTAGGGCCGTGGCCGCATTCGTTACCCAATGACCAAATGATGATACTCGCATGGTTTTTATCGCGCTCCACCATTTGTGTGAATCGCGCCATATAAGCGCCAGCCCAAAGTGGATCACGTGATATACGTCCCATAGGAAACATACCGTGGGTTTCAATATTGGCTTCATCTACAACATATAAACCGTATTCGTCACATAACTCATACCAGCGAGGATGATTAGGGTAATGCGCGGTGCGTACTGCGTTAAAGTTGTTCTGTTTCAGCAGCTTGATGTCTTGTAGCATGTCCTCTTCGTTGATGGCATGCCCTTTGGTTTGATGATGTTCATGGCGGTTCACACCGCGAATAAGAATAGCTTTGCCATTGACTAAGAGCTGACCATCCTTCATTTGTACATTTCTAAAGCCAATGTTGTACGCTTCAAGGTCGACAATCTTGTCGCTATCATCAAATAACGATACCACAATGCGATAAAGATACGGTGTTTCTGCCGTCCAATGCTTGGGTTCACTAACCGTTAGGTTCTGGAACACCACGTCATCCCACCCGCCTTTCTCGTCAATACGCTTGTTATTCGTACCGGTTATCACTTGTTCTGTTACCGGCTTGCCCGCATCAAATAGTTGAATGCCCACTTTGTAATTACTAGGTGCATTAATGGCGGTACGAACTGAAACCGAACCATCGCGATAGCATGCATCAAGGGAAGGCGTTGCAAACACATCTTGAATATGATGATGTGGTTTAGCGACCAAGTTTACATCGCGAAAAATACCGCTTAGCCACCACATATCCTGATCTTCAAGGTAACTACCATCTGACCAACGTATCACCATAACCGCAATACGGTTTTCTCCTTCAACTAATAAATCAGATAAGTCGAATTCCGCTGGCAACCTACTGTCTTGCGAATACCCCACATAGCTGCCGTTGCACCATAAATGAAATGCACTATTCACGCCTTCAAACACAATATGATTGCGCTTTGCTAAACCTGCTTTGGTCATGCTGAAAGTTGTGCGATAACACCCAGTAGGGTTTTCTCTGGGCACCATAGGTGGATTTACCGCAAAAGGATATTTCACATTGCAGTATATGGGCTTGTCGTAGCCCTGCAGCTGCCAATTTGACGGCACTTGGATGCGTTGCCACAACGCAGACTCCGTGTTGGGTATCGCCTTTTCAATTAAGCTTTCTGTCACGCATTGTGGAGCATCGAAAAGGCGAAAGTCCCATTCACCGTTTAAGCTTCGTTTTTGTGCGTTGACGTTGTGAAGCGCATCTTCCAATGACGTAAATCCATTATGGGGGCTATGGGCGTTTACTCGGTTACGTTGGAAAACCACAGGATTTTGCCAATCGTTTTGTGAGACGATTTGCGCGACGGTAGTCATAGTGTGTCCTTTTGCAATTCAATAGTGTGAAATATAGCTAAATTCTATTGATTCCATTATGCTCTATTCTTTCAACTGTTTATCCAAAACTATCATTTTACAATTATGCAACCTTCGTTTTCAGATGTAGTAAACATAGGCCCATATTGCATAGAGCGCTTCATAGATAACAGCAATGCGCCTGAAATTAGCGATTTACACATTGAGCTAGCAGGTTGCTCAAATTTATCAGGCG
Organism: Alteromonas sp. McT4-15; assembly: GCF_020515205.1. Lineage (NCBI taxonomy): Bacteria > Pseudomonadati > Pseudomonadota > Gammaproteobacteria > Alteromonadales > Alteromonadaceae > Alteromonas > Alteromonas sp. McT4-15. The sequence goes on along the minus strand of NZ_JAJALG010000030.1, from coordinate 39,318 downwards.
ACTATGTAGTAGGCCGTGTTGCGCCGCCCAATCACACACTTTTTTACTCGCTTAAGGGCAGTGGTGTTTTTCGAACTCCATCAGGCATATTCGAACTACACGCGGGAGAGTTGGTTGTATTGCCTGCTAAGCAAAGCTTTGAAGTGAGTATTGTGAGTGATAGCTGGGATATTATTTGGCTTAATTTGGCAGATTCACCGATGTGGAAAGCACTGCCAAGAAGACAAGCAAAGGTAGTGAAACATGCCAATTTAGACGGCCTACATTTCGCTATGGAATTGCTGTATTTAGAGCGCGATAAAACCAACAGGCAAGCGGCAATGGCAATTGTTTCGCGCTATCTTAGAAAAACAATAGAAACAGAAATATTCAGTGAAAGAAATACTCGCGCTCACGCTCTGGGGAAAAAAGAGGTACACACTAACCGACTGAATGCGCTTTTTGCTAATGTTGATAAACAATTGCAGTTTGAATGGAGCGTTGAGAGCCTGAGTGAAAAAGCACATTATTCTGCGCCACACCTTCATAGGCTGTGTGCAGAAGCTTATGGCAGAAGCCCGATGCAGCACGTGATATTTTTGCGCATGCAAAGGGCTAAGAACTTACTTAAAAACACCCAGTGGCCGGTGTCTTATATTGCGAATTATGTGGGTTATGCCAACGTCTTTGTGTTTTCAAAACGCTTCAAGAAATCAGTTGGCATGTCTCCTACACAATACAGAACAAAGGTGGATTAACTTCCAGCTATCTTCATCTGATTAATGAGTACAGAACCCGTTTGCACGCTACCACGCACATCTTTTTCCGCACCAATAGCCACAATACCGCTGAACATCTCTTTTAAGTTGCCCGCTATTGTTACTTCGTGTACAGGGTATTGAATAACGCCGTTTTCTACCCAGAAACCTGCAGCGCCACGTGAGTAGTCACCGGTTACCCCATTTACGCCTTGCCCCATCAATTCGGTTACTAGCAGCCCTGTACCCATTTCTTTTAATAGGTCTTGATCAGAATGACCGGTGTCTCCTACAAGCCAATTGTGGATACCACCAGCGTGACCATTCGATTTAGTATTGAGTTTTCGCGACGAATACGTGGTGTACAAATACGTAGCAAGTTGCCCCGCATCAACAATAGTCATATCAGAGCATGCCACACCTTCGTTGTCGAAGCTTGAGCTTGCAAGACCAGACTTAATAAACGGGCGCTCTTCAATATTGAGCCATTGTGGGAAGATTTGCTTGCCTAAACTATCTAATAAGAAGCTAGAGCGACGATAAAGGCTACCACCACTTATTGCACCAACGTAATGCCCAAACAAACTTGAGGCAACATCGCGATGTAAAATAACAGGCACGTTAGCCGTGTTTATTTTTCTTGCCCCTAAACGCTCTACCGTTGCTTTTGCGGCTTCTTCACCAACCAATGCGGCCGATTTGAGCAAAGATGCCTGACGATTAACGGTGTAGGCGTAGTCGCGCTGCATATCGTTGTCTTGCGAACCAATGACCATGCAACTTAGCGAGTAGCGTGAACTTGGATACCCAGCATTAATACCGTGGGTATTACCGTAAACTCGCATACCAAGGTTGGCGTTATACGAGGCGCCATCAGAGTTCGTGATACGCGGATCGTAGTTCATTGCCGCCGTTTCGGCCTCAATGGCCAATTCAATGGCCTTTTGCGTGTCTAATTCCTGAGGGTGATAAAGGTCTAAATCAGGAAACTCTGTGGCAATAAGTTCGGCATCCGCCAAACCAGTGCAAGGATCTTCACTGGTATAGCGCGCAATATCTACGGCTTTTTCTACAGCTAATGTTAATGCTGCTTTGCTTAAATCCGCTGTTGATGCACTGCCCTTCCGCTTACCCACATACACGCTAATGCCCAAGCCACCATCATTGGTAAACTCAACATTTTCAACCTCTTGCATACGTGAAGACACCGCAATGCCTTGTACTTTAGACATACTGGCTTCGGCTTGTGTTGCCCCTTTTGAAAGGGCTAATTTCAGTACATCATCTACGACATTTTGAATGTCGGCTAACTGCTGCTCAATTTGCATAGTAAGTTTCGCTGTCTTAATTCGACTGTGATAGTTACAATTTAGCTAAAGTGTAACACTAATGAGTTTGAAATGAGTGATCAGAAATACAATTCGCCTGAAGATCCTTACTTCGAAGATGCGCAAGCAGATGAGTTCGAGGAAGAAGACTTTGTCAGTAAATCAGAGTTAAAACGTCAGGCTAAAGAACTGCACAAGCTAGGTGAAACCCTAGTAAACCTAACCGATGCGCACATCGCAACCATTCCCATGGATGAGGAATTAGCTGATGCGGTTGCTATTGCGCGCAAGGTTAACAAGAAAAAAGATGGCTATCGCAGACAGTTGCAGTTCATTGGTAAAGTATTGCGCCAGCGCGATACCGCGCCAATTGAAGAAGCACTTGCGAAAATAACCCATCAGCATCAAGCAGCTAACGCAGCATTTCACGCGCTAGAGAAAGCGCGAGAAGCGGTTATCGAACAAGGCGACCCAGCAATTCAGAAGCTGATTGAAGCTCACCCTGAGCTAGATAGGCAAAAGCTGCGTCAATTCCACCGCCAGATTAAAAAAGAGCGTGAAAAAAATGCGCCGCCAAAAGCGTTTAGAGAATTATTTCAGTACCTAAAAGACGTAATACACGAAGAGTAATTATCAATAAGGCATGCGCTATCCTGCAGCGTATGCCGTTTCTCACCCCAACTGAACCTTGTCTATAGCCGCAAAAATTCAAATTTTTAATCAGTTGCGCACCGCACATTTGCAGATAACTGCTACGCTTAAAACAAAGAGATATACTTTAAGGAATACGTAGTTGCTGCCGCCTTCCAATTCGCTTACAGCCCGAATTGTTTCACTTATTTTTGTCATTTTCACTACGGTCTATGTCATTGCCTATTACTTTGCCAGTGACTACGTTTACACAACTCGATTGAACCTCTCAGAACAAAACCTCAGTCAGCAAGTACAAATAATTAGTGAGCGCACCTTGTCGTATTTTGATAGAGACCAAAAGCTCATAGAAATTGGTTTGGAAAAAGGGGTGTATCAGCAATGGATGCGAAATGCGAATGATGAGGCGTTGAGTGAGCAGGCTATAAATGAGCTTAGAGTGGTATGCCGTCTTGTAGATTGCTTTGGTTGGTTCTTAGTGTCTGACGACTTCAGAAGTGGTTTCTCGTTTAACCAACAAGATGGACATTATATTGCTGATCAACTACTTCCAGAAGACGAAATATGGTACCGCCCAATTATAGATTCCGGCAAAAACTTCATTATCGACTCTAGCTTTGAAGCGAAAACGCAAGTGAACGGCGTATTTTTAGACTATGTCGTTAGAGAAGATGAAACGTTACTTGGGCTGGTCGGTACTTATGCCAAAGCTGCCGACGTTTATGATTACCTGCTTTCACAGCAAGAGCAAACCACAACAAACCTGATAGTAGATGACAGAAATGTTGTAAGAGTCAGTGCTTCTCACAACGGTGAAGATCCAGTCAATCAATTTGCCAATGAAAACTGGTCTGGCGTATTTTCAAATGAGGTAATCGCCTCGCTCAAGCACTTCGCGAAAAATAAAGATACGCGCACTCACCTTTTCACTCTCACCATTAATGGCCATGAATATTTGGCAGCCTTTAAATATATTGAGCAAGTAGAATGGTATGCCGTCAGCCTTTATTCGCTATCGGGTACTGACGGAGACTTTGCATTAGTCGCGGCAACCGCCGTATCCATCGTCATTCTCCTGTTCTTTGTGGCCATTACCGCATTAGTGCTTAATATGCAGGTGGCGCGCCCTCTGAATCATCTAAACAGCGTAGTAAATGCCATAGATAACGGGGATTTCAGTGTAAAAGCTGGAAAGGTTGGTACTGATGTCATACAAAACTTGGCAACACACATTGATATGATGACAGACACTATCGCTGAGCAATTCAAATCGCTGAGGATGTCGAATACTGCGTTACAGAAGGCCAGAGTGGATGCAGAGCAAGCCAACAATGCCAAGTCAGAGTTTTTGTCTAACATGAGTCACGAAATTCGCACACCAATGAATGGCGTACTAGGCATACTACAGATTCTAGAAAAGAGTGACCTGCCCCAAGCGTCTCGCGAATTAGTGTACAAAGCCACCTATTCAGCAGACGCCTTACTTGTCATCATCAACGATATTCTCGATTTTTCAAAAATTGAAGCCAATAAACTCACCTTAGAAAGTCGCCCTTTTTCTATGCGTGAAGTTGTTGACAATGTGGTGTCAGACTTAAGCCTTAATGTTGAAAAAAAAGGCATCAGCCTTAGCGTTGATATAAACGCAGATTTCGAGGATGGTTGGCAAGGTGACTATGTACGTGTACGCCAAATTTTGCTCAACCTAGCATCAAATGCTGTTAAGTTCACTGAAACAGGTGGTGTTAGAATAGCGCTTGATATGTTTCATGTAGACGAAAAAACGGTCGTTATTATAACTGTTTCCGACTCAGGCATTGGCATGAGCACAGAAGCTCAGCAGCGGATATTTGACCGCTTTACGCAAGCTGATACTTCAACGACAAGAAAATACGGCGGTACAGGCCTTGGCATGGCCATAACCGTAAGCTTAATTGCCCTAATGGACGGCACTATTGAAGTAAATAGTATTGAAAACAAAGGCACTACTGTTACTGTCAGCTTGCCCCTTGAACAAGTTTCGCTAAGTGAAAGCCTACAGCACCCCGTGCACGATGAAACGTTAAACCTGTCTGGTAAACGAATTTTGGTTGCAGAGGACAACGATATAAATCAAACCATCATCGCCTCTATGCTGGAAGAAACAAACGCAAAATTGATTTTTGCGAAAAATGGCGAAATCGCTGTCGAAGCCTTTAAAAAGTACTCGTTTGACGCAGTTCTCATGGATATTCAAATGCCCGTAATGGATGGTATTGAAGCATTTTCGTTGATAAAAGAGATTAACCCCAACGTGCCTATTTGGGCACTCACTGCCAACGTCATGAAAGAAGAAGTCGAATACTACACTAAACTTGGCTTTACAGGGCATATCGGCAAGCCCATTAACTTAAAGTATTTACACCTTGTATTAAGTGAACTTGCTAAGTGAGCGTTTGGCATTACAATGAGAGTAAGCCCAAAGTACGGTATTACGTTGAAACGAGCATTATCAGCACGCTTTAGCGCAAAAACCAGTGTTAAGTAGTCGCGGTTTAAGCGAGAGCATTATGAAGATATTCTCAAACCCAAACGCCAAACTCAAAAGTAAATATGGTCAATATCATATTGCTGCGTTGGGAAACATTGTAGGCGTATCAGCTGAAGGCATAGCAGATACCGAGGCTATTGCTCGTTATGGGCGGGATATGATGGATGTTATCAACCAGTTTGGCGGTGAGCGGTGGGCATTTTTAGGGTTTCTACATGGCTCAGCCCTACTTACCAAAGGTGGCGAGCTGGAACTGCAAAAATCAATAGAATGGCGCGTGAGTAAAGGCATGGCACTTGGCGCGCTCGTCATTGGCGAAACCACTATACAGTCTATGGTTGAGGCGCAATTTAGCCGCATATACCAGCGGGCTGGTGTTGAGCTTGGTGTGTTTTGTGATGAAGATGACGCTATGGTCTGGCTGGCAGAGCGAGGCTTCAAATCGTCTTAAATACGCAGAGCCTTACTATACTGTTCATTTTATCTTTTGTGCGCAAGCACATGAGAAAAGCAGGATTATTTCTCTTACTCACTTTTGTTTACTGCGCACCGAGTATAGCCAATCAAGAGGTCATTACCTTTGCCGTAAACCCCTCCTCTGCCAAGCAACAAGAGGTTTATCACCTGCTCGCGCAGCGCTTTGAAGCACAGCACCCTCGAATTAAAGTGCGAGTATCTTCCCAGTCTCTAGAGTCTCACAAACTTCGCATACTTAATTATCTCAAGGGCGAAGGGTTAGAAATTGACGTACTGCTTGCCTACGGTGGCACGCAACTTCACAGCTTAATAGACAGTAAGAAAATCACACCACTTGCGTCGTTATGGTTAGAGCATAACTTGGATGCACGCTTTTCAGCACCGATAAAAGAGCTGGTAAGTAAAGAAGAGCTTTCTGTTGATTTACTCATTGCCAAATTAGAAGCTATGCGCACTCAAATACACATAAAAAAAGCCCCTGATAGTGTTGTACCATCAGGGGCGTTTGATTCACTGAGCAAGGCAAAAGGCCCTGATTAAGCTGTACCACCTACGGTCAGTTCGTCGATTTTTAATGTGGGCTGACCAACGCCAACTGGCACGCTCTGACCATCTTTACCACAAACACCTACCCCTTTATCAAGGGCAGTATCGTTTCCGATCATCGATATTTTCTGCATTACTTCAGGACCATTACCGATAAGGGTTGCCCCTTTCACTGGTGCGGTAATCTTCCCGTTTTCAATCAAATAGGCTTCTGCACTTGAGAACACAAATTTGCCAGAGGTGATATCAACCTGTCCACCTGCGAAATTAGGCGCGTAAATGCCTTTGTCGATAGACGCTATAATTTCTTGTGGGTCGTATTGCCCATCTAACATATACGTATTGGTCATTCGCGGCATGGGTAAGTGTGCATATGACTCCCGACGACCATTTCCTGTTGGCGCTACCCCCATCAACTTGGCGTTGTGCTTATCTTGCATATAGCCCTTGAGGATACCGTCTTCAATAAGCACATTGTGCGCTGTGGGTGTGCCTTCATCGTCTACCGAGAGAGAGCCACGTCTGTCATGTAACGTACCGTCATCAACAACCGTTACCCCTTTTGCGGCAACACGTTGACCGATACGCCCTGAGAATGTCGAGGCACCTTTACGGTTAAAATCGCCTTCTAAGCCATGTCCTACTGCTTCGTGTAGTAATACGCCCGGCCAACCGTTTCCAAGCACAACAGGCATAGCACCTGCTGGTGATGCTACCGCTTGCATGTTAACCCGCGCCATATGAAGCGCATCATCTGCTAAACCTTCATAAAACGGTTTACCCTCTTCGTCACGGGTGAAAAAAGAGTATGCATAACGGCCGCCTGCACCTGCAGAACCGCGTTCACGTCGTTCACCTTGCTCTAGCAGTACTGAACAGTTCAAACGCACAAGCGGGCGAATGTCCGTTGCCAAGGTACCGTCGCTACCTGCTACTAAAATTTCTTCGTAAACACCACTTAAGCTCACTACCACTTGGTTGGCCGAAGGTTCTTTTTGTCGAATGTAAGCATCTACAGCTTTAAGCAGCGAAATTTTTTCAGCGTCTTGCATGGCAAGAATTGGGTTATTTTCACTATAACGCGCTTCACTGGGCTTTTGACCTAGTGCCGCTACGCGCTGAGTTCCACCGCTTGGAGCAATACCTCTCGCTGCTTTACACGCTTTACCTAATGCGTCTTCGCTGATTTCATCTGAATAAGCAAACCCGGTTTTTTCACCACTGATTGCTCGAACGCCTACACCGCGCTCTATGTTATAGCTACCTTCTTTGATAATACCGTCTTCCAATACCCAGCTTTCGTGCTGGCTTGACTGAAAATATAAATCGGCATAATCGGTATCGTGGCGATGAATTGTCGCTAGGGCTTGCTCAAGCTTAGTGATATCTAGCCCTGAGTCAGATAGTAAATGACGCTCAACAGATTTAGACAAAGTGACTCCTGAATCGGTTATGTTCGGCAACCGGCATATTCTGTTTAATGGTTTCTCTTTCTGCAATATCAACGCGCGCAGATGCAACACCGCGCTCGGTTGTTAGCTCGGCAAGGGTATCGCCCCACGGTGACAGTACGACGCTGTGACCATAGGTTTCGCGGCCATTTTGGTGAACACCCACTTGATTTGCAGCCACTACAAAGCACTGCTTTTCTATAGCTCGTGCCTGCAACAACGCATGCCAGTGAGCTTCTCCAGTGCGCTGCGTAAAAGCCGCTGGCAACACCAAAATATCGATATCACCCATTGCAGTAAATAATCCTGGAAAACGTATATCATAGCACACCGCAAGTCCAATGTTGCCAATTGGGGTTTGTACCGTGACCACTTCATTACCCGCAAGCGTAGTTGCCGACTCTTTGTAACTTCCCGTATTGTCATTTACTGACACATCAAACATGTGGATTTTACGATAGTCTGCGAGACATTCTCCGTCGGGTCCAAACAACATACAAGCGGCCGAAAATTTGTTGGGATCGTCGGTAGTAAGCGGAAATGTGCCCGATACAAGGTAACAGTGATGTTGCTTCGCCAGTTGTGATAAACGGGATTGAATGGGCCCGTTGCCCTTTTTTTCCGCCACACTTAACTGGCCTTTGTCTTTTCCACCAAAATAGGCAAAACACTCTGGCAGTACTACCAAGCTATCATTTTCAATGTTGGCAGCAGCCATTGCATTGGCAACAGTCTCTAAGTTGTCATCTACATTAGGGGTAGAGGTCATTTGAAGTGCAATAAGATTAGCCATCGATTACCTCCATGTTTAGCCTGCGAACATCGTCTTCGGTCAACGGTCTGTCCTGTGGGTTTGCTGGCGGCGGTGTATTTTGTGTCGGCAAACTAATGTCTTTGCTATTGCGCTCTACTTCGTCAAATTTAGGCTCTTTTATTGTGCCTGTAACACGATAGTTGACGTTTGATATTACCTTTGCAGAAGTAAGCACTTGATCTATCGCCAATGCTGCCAATGCGGTAGGCGGTGTTGCTAAAAAGTATACGAGGAAAGGCAGGTTACCGGTCACATTTGGCGCAAAAGAAACATTGTAGTTGAGCGCACCTGAGTTTAAGTCGGTAAAACCAACTATTTCGATGTCCCCTGCACCACCATCAATTTCGGTATCATCGGTGTAGGCTTTACCATCGACAATACTCAGCGTACCGCCCATATCATCGTAGAAAAAGCCTTTTGCAAATACGTCTCTAAAATCGAGACTGAGTTTTCTGACCAAAGAATTCAAACTGAATAACGTAAATATACGCGAGCCTTTGTCACTTAACTCTGTCAGGTAGCCATCGGACAACGACCAGTTTACATCACCATTTAAGTTCGCCAATGCAAAGTTCATTGGTGATTCAGGCCAATGGATATCAAATTTCACATCTGCGCTTGAGTCTTTGATGCCCGACTCGACGCCAAAGCTTTTAAGCATTTGACCCACATCAGGCGAAGTGAGCGTTCCGTCTAGTGACGTTTCGACACCTTTAGACGTATTTTTCCAATGACCACTTGCCGTAATGTTGGTATCTCTAGAACGCACCAGTAGCTGACGTATTTTGAGTCCCGTCTCTTCTTTTGCCACATCTAAGGTGACTTCCCCAAAATCAATACCGTGCACGCCACAGCTTTGGCAATAGAAGTAAATGGGTGGCAACGTACTGGGGTCTATATCGTACGGCGACACTTCAGCGTCCACTGCATCGGCTTCACCAACGTTTGCTAGCACTATCTCTTCAGGTTTTTCCAAGGACAAATAGTCGGCGTTAATCTCTATCCCTTGAGTATCCAAATCGCTGTTTATGCGCACAGTTGCCCTTGCCTGCGGCGAACCAATGTCCAAAATCCAGTCTTTGTCGCGCTCGGTCGCATTTAACTCAACGTTTTTAATGGCATGGCCAGAAAAGTGTAGTTTGTCTGTTTTGGCGAAAATACGCGATGGCGTACTAAACAAGCTATCTCGTTTTTGCGTTTTCTCTGCGCTAGTTGCATTTGCGTGAAGCTCGGATTCTCTACGTTTAGATTCTTGATGAAGCGATCCCCTACCTGATACCAACATATCAATAGTCTTAAACCACTCTTGCACATCAGCATCGGGTAGATTTGCCGCTATGCTAAACCCGGTACCTATGTTAGTGATATCGCTCTCTCCAATCGCTAAATGGGCACGAGAGAACTGCATTTCTTGATGAGGTAATACCCCTGTAAAGCGAATTTCACTTCCTAATTTCGCGTTAATATTCGACGCTTTGCCATCACCTTCACTTTCGATATAAAGCGGAAGATCGCTACCAATTGCGGTGTTAAATGGTGACGGTAACACGCTTTGCATAGCGCCTAAGTCTGCATTTAACGTTGCCTTGTAAGAAAAGTCTGCTTTGCCCAGTACTAAATCTACGTCTGTTTGCCATTTGGCCTCGCCATCGATGTAGTCCGTTAATTGCGTATTGACGTAATTTGCCAACGGATGAACATGCCAACGCCCACCTAACTCAACGTGAAGATCATAGTTGTCGCCTTGTCTGCCACTAAACGCCATTTCTACCGGCTGATTTAAGAAACTAGCGGCTAGACCATCAGCATCAATGTCCCCGTTCGTAAACGTAATTTCGCCGGTTGCGTTATCAAACAACATTCCTGTGCTGGCAATATAAACAGGGTTGCTAGACAAATGGGCAGTCCCCGACGCAACGACGTCTTTTCCTTTAAGTGGGATATCAAGCTTAATATCGGCAGATAACGGCCCTGAAACTTGCACTTCATCATTAAGTACTTTGCCCAGAGAATTTTTGATAGATGACGACATCATAAGGTCGGTTAGCGCCTGGCCTGAGCCCGCTCCGTTGGCATAAATAAGTAACCGTTCGCCCGGCTTAAAGCTAGGTATAGTTGCAGACATCTTGCTAATTTGCATTTCGCCTAGTTGCGCCGAAGGGCTTTCCATTACAAGGGCGTTATTGACAAAATATAAGGACAAATCGAGCTTTGTTAGTGCAGGCCAATCAGGAGCGAATAAAAAGTCACCTTGCTTTATATCCACATAGGCCTGAAAAATGCCCGAATTATCGTCAAATGGAAATGCAGAGGGTTTTCCATGCCACAGCACGCGAGCACTTTCGATTGCCCCTTTGCCATTGAAAGCACGAGTAAGATAGCTATCAGTGTTTTTACCCATGCCTATTGTAGGGAACAAGTCACTCACCCCACTAAGCGACATTGGACTGATATCCGCATAAATCGACATCAACCCTGTTGAGGTGTTTATCTTAAATTGTGGTTTGAGGGTCACGCTGTCACTATCAAATAGCATGTTATCCCCTCTAATGATCCACTGCGGGGACGCTGCTACTTGTTGCTTAGTTTCTTCTTGGTAAGGCGTGTGCGGGTAAATGAAGAAATCGGCTTGCAACGCATTTATGTTTAAATCTTTTTTGATTACGCCCTTAGAACTCAACACGCTGTTAGTACTATTTAGGTAAACAGCACCGTTGTTTTTATACCAATAAAAATCAACATCAAGAGACGAAAGCCCAGGTACGTTGTCGCTCTTTGACCACTGAAGATCAACGACTTTTGCAGCCAGCTCTGGTTTTCCATTGTGCAATTGAAATTGCAGTGTTGCCAATTCACCTTTTGGATCCAACGCGCGAATTTCATCTTCGCTAGTGTCATCCATGAACAACGGCAGTAACAACAAGAAAGGATTTACTTGCACCGGCTTTACGGTATTAACTAACACGTCACCATTGTGATTAATACTGCCAATTAGGTCTGTGGTTAATGTTTCGTTGCTTGAATTCAAAACAAGCTGGTCGACACGCACATTCCAGCCCGTATCGGTGGGCAACGCTTGCAAGCTCCCGCCCGTGATACCCGTTACTGTTTTAACCGTCTCATCGCCCCATTGCAGAAGGCTGTTGTTGAGCTCTGCCTGTACGCTGTTAATTTGGGTGTCATCAAGGCTCACCCACACTTCAAAATTAGCGCGACTTTGCGCCAAAGGACGCTTGGTATTAATAAGGTCGCTCACCCACGGGGATATATCTAAATCCTCTGCCTTAGCATAAAAGACGCCGTCAAACTTCTCTCTCGTCCCGTTGATATCTATGATAAACGACGCTGAGTTGGCGGCTAAATCTGCCACCTTCATGCGTCCTAACCCTTGGTGACGTTCTTCAAAATTGTTCCACGACAAGCTTTCAATATCGAAAGTACTGACTTCATTTTGTCGCGATACTGATACGACACCATCTTCAAGGGAAAAGCTCTGCAATTGCTCTAGGAATAAGCGTTCTAGCGCATTTACTACTGGAAAGTTGTTTTTGCTGTCGCCAGATAGCCTGTCAGCATCGATATCAAGATGTAGGCCGCGCAATTCGAATCGTGTGGAAGAGACAAGTTGCAGGCGTAACGACTGCCAAAAATCTAATTCAACATAGATTTGACGGATATCAAGTGCCACAGGAGAGGCATCGTCTTTAGCAAGCGATACCGAATTAAGGACGATGCTTGGCCCATTGCGTTGCCACACCGCGTGTACACTATCAATTGTAAGATTGACCCCGTACTGCTCGTTAATATAGTTCTCTAACAGGTGTTTATTGTGCTCGATATGCGGCAGGGCATAACGGGCAGCACTTAACACCAGTGCAAACACTACAAGTAATACGGCGAGTAGCAGCCAGAACTTCTTTAGCAAATAAGCGGCTACCGACGAAAAATTTGTCACACTTTGCCTTTGTATAAGTTAATGCGTTACATCATGACGACGTCGTACTTATCCTGGTTGTACAAAGTTTCGGTTTGTACCTTAATTTGTTTAGATACAAACACTTCCAACTCAGCTAGCATGTGAGACTCTTCGCCCATTAACGCTTCAGCCACTTTAGGCGACGCGTAAACCACAAACTTATCGGCGTCATAAGCACGGTTCACCCGTACAATCTCACGCATAATTTCAAAGCAAATAGTTTCAATGGTCTTCACTGTGCCACGCCCTTTACATACGGGGCATTCACCACACAGTATATGCTCTATGCTTTCACGGGTGCGCTTGCGGGTCATTTCAATAAGCCCCAACGCCGTAAAACCGTGAATGTTTATCTTAGCTCTGTCCTTGTTTGTCGCCACCTCTAATGAATGTAAGACCCTTCTTTTATGGTCTGGTTCAATCATATCGATAAAGTCGATTAGGATCATACCGCCCAAGTTGCGCAGTCTTAACTGGCGCGCAATCGCCTGCGTCGCCTCAATATTGGTGTTAAATATGGTTTCTTCTAAATTACGGTGGCCAACAAATGCCCCCGTATTAATATCAATCGTGGTCATCGCTTCGGTTTGGTCGATAATGAGATAACCACCGGATTTTAAATCCACCCGTCTTTCCAACGCTCGTTGCGCTTCATTTTCGACATCGTACAAGTCGAAAATAGGTCTGTCTCCAGTGTAGTACTCAAGCTTGCCATTCATTTCAGGCACGTATTCTTTGGTAAACTGATGAAGCTCTTGAAAAGACAGTTTCGAGTCAATGCGAATACGGTCGAGTTCTGTGCCAACGAAGTCTCGCAATACACGACGCGCAAGTGGCAAGTCTTCGTATAGTACATTGGACTTGCGCTTTTTCATGCGCGATTGAATTTTATCCCACAAGCGACGCAAAAATGCGGCATCAGATTGCAGTTCAGTTTTACCCACGCCTTCTGCAGCGGTGCGAAGAATAAAACCGCCATTTTCGTCACAAAATTCTTGAACCAACCCTTTTAAACGCTCGCGCTCCGCTTCTTCTTCAATGCGCTGCGAAACACCTACGTGGGTAACCGACGGCATGAACACTAAATAGCGGCTTGGAATGGTAATATCTGTGGTTAAGCGAGCGCCTTTTGTGCCAATAGGATCCTTTACCACCTGAACAACAATATCTTGTCCGTCGCGCACAAGCTCGCGAATGTCTTGTTTTTGAATATGACTAGCAGACACTTCTTCTGCAATTTCATTATGAATAACAATGTCTGAGGCGTGCAAAAACGCCGCCTTTTCTAACCCAATATCCACAAATGCTGCTTGCATACCAGGCAAAACACGGCTTACTTTACCACGATAAATGTTGCCCACTAATCCACGCTTTGTATGTCGTTCAACGTGAATTTCTTGCAAAATTCCATTCTCAATCAGCGCCACACGTGACTCTGATGGCGTAACGTTAATTAGTAGTTCAGCACTCACCACTACACTCCAAATGCATTGAGCAGTTGACGGGTTTCATAAAGGGGCAAGCCCACTACAGCACTTGCACTGCCGTTAATTGAAACGACGAATTCACCGCCGATCCCTTGAATTGCATAACTTCCTGCTTTATCGGCAGGTTCACCTGTTTCCCAGTATGCTTCAATTTGGGCATCCGTCAATGATGCAAATTCAACATAGGTATTAATTACTTCGGTACACTGTTTTGCATTACTTACCGCGCTGATAGCAGTAAGTACTTCGTGTTTATTGCCTGATAACATGCGAAGAATGCGCTGTGCATCGGCCTTGTTTTCTGGCTTACCTACACTATTACCATTAAACGCAATGAGGGTATCACTGGCCAAAATAACCGTTTCGTTAGTCATTTCGCCCTGCTGCGTTAATTTCGCCTTAACAGCAAGCGCTTTTTCTGCAGCTAATCGTTTAACTAAGGTATCGGGAGATTCACCGTCTTTAGGTGTTTCATCAATGTCTGCTGGCAAAATGCGATGCGCAATGTTCATCTGCTTGAGCAACGCAGTGCGCCTTGGCGATGCTGACGCGAGTACAACCGATTTAGTCATGTGTCTGCCTTAATTGAAAGTATGTACTTGCTGCTTAGGATATTGAAAACTGTCGACGAGTTCGACGAAGTAACCAGAAAATCCAAGGCCACACCATCATTGACGTAATAACAGGCCACAAGTAATCAACCTGGAAATAAATATCGGTAAGAAGGTGCTGCACCCAAAACGTGAGCAAGTGATAAAGTGAAGAAAGCAGGCCGATAATAATAGCTTGTTGCCATACTGAGTAATTGCGAAGTCGCTGGTAATTTGCAGCGAGCACATAAACACAAATACTCAAACCAAGACTGTGTATACCTAGGGTTGTACCAACAAGAATATCCATGGCGATACCCGTAACAAAAGCGACACCCACATTAACACGTTGCGGTAGCGCCATACTCCAATAAGCCAAAACAACCAGCACCCAGTCAGGACGATAAACATCAACCTGAATAGGCAATGGCACTATTTGTAGTACCAACGAAATCGCTATACTTATCCAAATTACGAGGTTACGTTTACGCATCGGTTGACTCTTCTACTGCCTCGTTATTTTCTTCTGCATTTGTTTTTTTCGTGTACCAAAGTAACAACAAGTGTCGCAACCTATCTAGCTTAGCGACCGGCGCTACCACCACCTGTGCAAAAGGACGGCTTTCGTCACGTACAACCTGAGTAACCTGCGCCACTGGATAACCTTCAGGGAAGACTTTTCCTAAACCCGACGACACCAAGATATCCCCTACCTTGATGTCTACGCTATGTGGCACGTGCTCAAGATACAGTTCATTTAAGCTACCGCTGCCATTCGCAATAAAGCGGATATCGTTGCGTAGTGAGCGCACTGGAATAGCGTGAGTAACATCGGCAATCAGCAGAACCCGACTATTCGTTGTGCCTACTTCCGTGACTTGTCCCACAATGCCTTTGTCATCAATAACGGGCTGTGACAGATAGACGCCGTCTATTGCCCCCTTATTAATAACCACTTGCTGGCTGTATGGGTTTTTATCCACCGCCATTAACTCAGCAACCATCTTTCGAGAATCTATGCGTAGAGGCGCTTGAAGTAGCTCTCTCAGTTGTCGGTTTTCTTTTTGAATAACGTCAAATTGCTGCAGTTTTTCACTCATTAACAACAGTTGATTATTGAGCTTCTGATTTTCGGCAAGTAACTGCTCTTGAGAAGTGAGGCGCTGAGCACTTTCATTAAGCATAAGACCGGGCAAATTCGCAATGTATTGCAACGGACTCATGATAGAATTGAGGTAAACGCGCGTAGATTTAAAGCCGTCGAGTTTGTGATCGACAAATATCAATAGCACCGACAAAACCAATGCCAGTGCGAGTCGATTATTCAGCGATGGGCCGCGCGTAAAAATAGTATCCATGATACAAATAAGGCAACCTTAAGGTTGCCTTTCCTGCTTACTCGTAACTAAACAGGTCGCCACCGTGAAGGTCAATCATATCGAATGCCTTACCGCCACCGCGCGCTACACAAGTTAGCGGATCATCCGCAATAACCACAGGAATGCCCGTTTCTTCCATAAGCAATCTGTCTAGGTCTTTAAGTAGTGCACCACCACCGGTTAGTACCATACCGCGTTCAGAAATATCTGACGCTAGCTCAGGAGGAGACTGCTCAAGAGCAACCATTACCGCAGATACAATACCCGTAAGCGGCTCTTGCAGCGCTTCTAGGATCTCGTTTGAGTTTAGCGTAAAGCCTCGTGGTACACCTTCAGCAAGGTTGCGGCCGCGCACTTCGATTTCACGCACTTCTTCACCAGGGTAAGCTGCGCCGATTTCGTGTTTGATACGCTCAGCAGTGGCTTCACCTATAAGTGAACCGAAGTTTCGACGAATGTAGTTAATAATGGCTTCATCAAATTTGTCACCACCGATGCGCACTGACGATGAGTACACCACACCGTTTAATGAAATAATGGCAACTTCTGTTGTACCACCACCGATATCAACAACCATTGAGCCCGTAGCTTCAGATACGGGTAAGCCTGCACCTATTGCTGCCGCCATTGGCTCGTCGATAAGGTAGACTTCACGCGCCCCTGCGCCTAGCGCAGACTCTTTGATAGCACGGCGCTCAACCTGTGTTGAACCACAAGGTACACATACCAGCACGCGAGGGCTTGGGCGCAAGAAGTTATTGTCGTGTACTTGCTTGATAAAGTGCTGAAGCATTTTTTCTGTTACATAGAAGTCGGCAATCACGCCGTCTTTCATAGGGCGAATCGCACGGATGTTTCCTGGCGTTCTACCTAACATGCGCTTCGCTTCTGCACCGACAGCTGCTACGCTTTTCGGCCCGGCTGCACGCTCTTGACGAATAGCTACAACAGATGGCTCGTTAAGTACAATACCTTGGTCTTTTACGTAAATCAGCGTGTTAGCTGTTCCGAGGTCTATGGACAGATCGTTAGAGAACATGCCTCGAAGCTTTTTAAACATGAAGAGTGTATTCCTGTTTTTGTGTTAACGCGTATATGCAAAGGTGAGATGGCGACGCTTTAACATGAAGTCGATATTTATTGTCACACTTTAACAATGGGGGCAAATTTGGGCAAGTAATGCCTTTATTTGTTGTTAAATTATATTCATTTAGCACTGCAAGTTCTCAATTTTGGTCTTGCAGAGATGTAGTGTGCATCGTTTTCCCCTATTCAAAGAGGTTTACCATTTTACATGATAAAAGACTACGCAAGGGCTAAAAGGTTCCCATTGTCGTGCAACGATTAGAACTCTACATCAGTTGTTTTACCTGAAGCAGGGTAGTAGTCAAAATAGGCACCACTGCTTAAACTATAACGACACCAATAGTTGTCTTCGCTATCGTCCGTGTCGGAATAGTAGCGAGCGTGTACCTTAAAGCCATCAACGTTCAACGGCGATGCCACTAAGCCCGTCCATACTTTCTCACAACCTTCGTCAGTAAGCTCTGCGGTGGGCCATCCATTGTGATTCATTCTTACTGGTTTACGATTAATTTCTTTTCCTGCTTTATCATAATGAATCAACATGATCATCGTGGTAGGCTGCTGTACGCGCCATTGCCAGTGTGACGAGATAACATGATCTCTGAACGTTGAGGCGCTACTTAAAAAAGCATTTTCGGTTGTGTTGCTTTCATCAGTATTAAAAACATTGATTAACACCCCAAGCGCAATAGCAAAAATTGCGGCAATGGATGCCTTCATTATATTGAGATATGGAGAAGTGTCATTTGTTGTATTTTTCATTGTTCTCTTCCTAATGCCGACATCAATACACTGTACTAACGGGCGATATCGCTATTTTATCGGCATAGAGAACAAAATATAAAGCAGATGTTTATTGGGAAAGCACCGTTATTCCCCAAAAATCACTATTTTTCTGCTTTAGTTGCCACCCTTTTGCCATTAGCGCCTTGCGGGTGAAGTAGTTAGTCATACCATGGCCAAACAGCACCAAACGTTCATGTTCTAATGATAAATCTTCAATGCGAGCAACCAGATTATCTACTCGAGATTTCGCTGCTTCAAAACTTTCAAAACGACCTTTCTTCCCCAAAAACCATAACGCTCTACTTACAACAACCCAATGCCATGTACGCAGTTGCACGGGTAGTTTGTAGTAAGGTATGTCCATTTCTCTTAGGTCGTCGCACACTTCGTCGGCTTTTTTCACGCCATAATGTGTTGCTGTAAGTTGGGCGCGTACAAGCGGGCTCACCATGATATAGCTGTTATCAAGGTGAGTCGTAGTCTCGGGTTTACTTTGAGGGTCGAGTTCGGATTTATTGTACGCTTTTATCCACTTTGCGTATTGCGATGCAGTTACTTTGTCATTGTGTGCAGACAAGGGTTTGCCATGACGAATTAAAACGATTTCCTTTGGATGATAATGTGCCATAACGTCCCTGTTAGCGTGTAAGTACAATTAAGCGTTGTGAATTAGGCGCTAGCTAATTCGACATTGTGCGTTTCGCCGTCTACGTTGGTACTAATATAAGTAGCCAGCTCTGCTTTTTGTGCTTCAGTTAAACGCAGCCCATGCTTTGTTCTGCGCCAAATAATGTCTTCCAGTGACATGGCCCATTCATGATTAATTAGGTAATCAACTTCTGCTTGGTATAACCCAGCCCCAAAGTCTGGGCCTAATTCATCGAGTGACGAGGCATTTTTCAAGAATTTGTTACACAATAAGCCGTACTGTCTTGCATAGCGCTGCGCCTGAGTAATCGGCAACCATGGATAGGTTTGAGTTAACTCAGCCACCAGCGATGCTTGGCTTTCAAATGCGCCGCCGGGTAGCGGCACTTCTTTGGTCCACGCTTTCTTTGCTTTTGGGAAGCAGGTGACAAGTTTATCAACCGCATGCTCAGCTAATTTCCGGTAGGTCGTAATCTTTCCACCAAAAATATTGAGTAAAATTGGCGCACCTTTCTCACCTTTAAGCTCAACTTTGTAGTCACGCGTCAACTCTTGTGCAGAGGCATTCTTTTCTTCAAGTAAAGGACGCACACCGCTGTAACTGTGAACAATATCGCCATGACTTATCTTGGTTTTAAAGTAGTTATTTACTACATCAATTAAGTAGTCAGTTTCCTCGGCAGAGATAGACGCCTGTGAAGGGTTACCTTTATAGTCTTCATCCGTAGTGCCCACTAAGGAGAAATCACCTTCGTAGGGGATCACAAACACTATGCGCCCGTCTTTATTCTGCAAAATATAGGCTTCTTCACTATCGTAGAGTTTCGGCACAATAAAGTGGCTGCCTTTAACCATGCGCATTGCGTTGGGGTTTGCAACATCAACCAATCTATCTAAAAACGAAACAGCCCAAGGACCGGCAGCGTTAACAATTGACTTCGCCTTAACTGTAAACGTTTTCCCTAAATGCGTCTTTAATTCCACATTCCATAGTGCGCCATCCTTTTTTGCGCTCACGCACTCTGTGCGAGTGTAAATGTCTGCCCCTTGATCCTTAGCCGCGAGTGCATTTAGCACCACTAGGCGTGCGTCATCTACCCAACCATCTGAATATTCGAAACAGGTCGAAATCTCATTGACTAGCGGACCTTGGGGCGTTGTAGACACCTTTCTTGAGCGCGGGAGCATGTTTCGTTTAGCCAGTGAGTCATACAAAAATAAGCCAATTCGAATCATCCAAGCCGGACGCAAGTGCTTTTGATGAGGAAGCCTGAAACGCAATGGCCACACGATGTGTGGCGCTTTTTGAAGCAGAACTTCACGCTCTGCCAGGGCTTCTTTTACAAGCCTAAACTCATAGTGTTCTAAATAGCGAAGACCGCCATGAATCAATTTGCTACTTGATGATGAAGTCGCACCAGCAAGATCGCCTTTTTCGCACAGCGCAACAGACAACCCTCTACCTGCTGCATCAAGTGCAACACCAACGCCATTAACACCACCACCGACGACGAGTACGTCTACGGTTTTGTCTGCTTGCTTACTTTGATTCATGTTATGCCCCTTTACGGCCATTCTTTTATTTGGCTATTTGACAACCAAAAAGAAAACATGTCAACACAAAACGAACATTTTCGAACATTAAAGAAAATTAAAAACCAAACCCAGCTGTTATACTGGTTGATGAATGAATAGCTAGAATTGGGCCGCGATTAGCACCGCGTATAAACCGCAGCAATCTACTTAAAATAAAGAAGGTAAAATGAGTGTGAGTGAGGTTTATGACAAGAAAATGATTATGCCTTTACAAAGGTGATTTTGTTTTCTTCTATGATTTTGCTGATACTTGGCGGCGGCGTTTTATCGCAAACCAAACAATCTACCTGTGATATGTGGCCTTGCTCAACCATAGCGCGACGCTCAAACTTGCTATAGTCAGCAGCCAAAATCACGTGCTGCGTATGTTCCAATATCGCTTGAGACACCTTTACTTCACGAAAATCGAAATCGAGAAGTGCGCCATCTGCGCTAATCCCACTGATTCCAATAATGCCGTAGTCCATTCTAAACTGACTGATAAAATCACAGGTTGCTTCACCAATTATGCCGCCATCGCGATAGCGCACCTCGCCTGCAGCAATAATCACCGAAAAGTCTTCTTTTGCTGAAAGAATAGTGGCTACATGAATGTTGTTTGTCACAACATGCAAATTTTTGTGATTAAGCAACTTTGTGGCAATCATTTCGGTTGTCGTACCGATATTGATAAACAGTGAGGCACCGTCTGGGATCATTGCGGCAACGGCTTCTGCAATTTTCTCTTTAACCTGACTATTTTGCGTTTTTCTTTCCTGATAAGGCGTATTTTCCCAGCTGCGATTAAGGCCAGCACCACCGTGATAACGGCTGAGTACACCATTTTCGGCTAACTGGTTTAAGTCTCTGCGGATAGTCTGAGGTGTAACGTCGCACGCGGTGACCAAATCATCAATAGACATAAAGCCATGTTGTTTAATTAATCCAACAATTTTTTCGTGCCTTTGCGTTTGGTTCATCAAGCATACCGTTATGAGTAAAAATGGAGTTGTCAGTATACTTCCTTCTGTTTCAACTTCCCATGCCAATTCGAAAATCAAATGTTCGTTTTCGAAAATATAGCGTTGTTAATCCCGTGTAAATGATGCAAACTCTATGAAAACTATCTTCAGGAGTGACGTCATGGGACAACATATTCTTGCCATTGACCAAGGCACAACAAGCTCACGTAGTATTATTTTTTCTCCAAATGGAAAAATAGAGGGTATTGCTCAACAAGAGTTTTCACAAAAGTACCCCAATGATGGTTGGGTTGAACACGACCCTGAAGAAATTTGGGAAAGCGTTGTCACCACTTTGAAAGAAGTGTTCAACAAGTGTGGTGTAACACCTGCAGATATCGCGTCGGTTGGTATCACTAACCAACGAGAAACCACGCTGGTTTGGCACAAAGAAACCGGTAAGCCGGTGTATCCAGCTATTGTTTGGCAAGACCGTCGCACGTCGCAACTTTGCCGTGAGTTAAGTAATGATGAAGGGCTTGTCGATTATATTACACAGACTACAGGATTGTTGCTCGACCCGTATTTCTCAGCAACTAAAGTCGCCTGGATTCTAGATAATGTAGAGGGCGCTAGAACACAGGCTGAGAATGGCGAGCTACTCTTCGGTACTGTTGATACCTTCCTTATTTGGCGATTAACCGATGGAAAGTCTCACAAGACAGACGCGACTAATGCATCGCGCACTATGCTGTTTGATATCAACAAGCAATGTTGGGACGACAAACTGCTTTCTACATTCAACATTCCAAAATCAATGCTACCTGAAGTTATGGATTGCGCCGCAGATTTTGGCGTGATTGAAGAGAGTATTATTGGTAGCGCGACGCCTATTCAAGGTGTTGCAGGCGATCAACAAGCCGCATTAGTGGGGCAAGCGTGCTTTGAAAAAGGCATGGCAAAGAGTACCTATGGCACAGGTTGCTTTATGATACTTAACACTGGCGATGCCCCACTTAAATCAAAGAATAGATTGCTTACCACAGTAGGTTATCGACTTGATGGTAAAACTACTTATGCACTTGAAGGCAGTATTTTCATGGCCGGCGCTACGGTGCAATGGTTACGCGATGGCCTTAAGCTCATTGATGATGCCGCAGAAACTGAAGCGCTTGCTCAGCGAGCAAGACGCGACAATGGCGTATTCCTAGTCCCCGCTTTTACTGGCCTTGGAGCGCCTTACTGGGACCCTGATGCGCGAGGAGCCATTCTGGGATTAACCCGAGACACAGGAATTAGTGAAATCGTGGCCGCAGGCCTTCAATCGGTGTGCTATCAAACTAAAGACTTACAAAAGGCCATGGAAAGTGATGGCGCTAGACCAACCAATATACGTGTAGACGGTGGAATGTCGCGAAACGATTGGGTAATGGGCTTTTTGTCAGATATTTTAGGTGCGGAAGTCGAACGCCCAGAAGTCACTGAGACCACAGCATTAGGCGCCGCGTTCCTTGCAGGGTTGCAAGCTGGCGTCTTCAACAGTGTTGATGATCTCACTCAATGTTGGCGAAGTGATAGCGTTTTCACACCAAGACTTTCTAAAGCAGAGCGAGATCAGGCCTATGACGGCTGGAAAGCTGCTGTAGAGCGCATTCGCTGTAGCTAATTTCTGCTTATTTTTCTGATTGTTAATAAAGTGCGGTTATAGCCCGCACTTTTTTTATACAAAAAAAATTTTTTATAACATTGTAATTACATTGTCATTTTGTGCTAGTATTGGAAACAAGGTAAACGTTTCACCTTTTACCTTAAAACAGAAACGCTATATTTTTCATAAAGTTACAAATAATAATCACGAAAATATAACGTTAAATGTGTAAAAGTAATGTTAATAAGCTTGATCCGCACATACTAAAAACGTAGTTTTAGTGCTAAATACGTTAAAACGTAGCCTACTCACGGAGAAAACACAGTGACACATAAAATTAACACATCACAATTAGGCCCAATTGCGAGACGCTCACTTTTAGGTGTTGCTATCGCCTCTGCCCTACACGCTCCAATTACATTCGCTCAAGAAGAAAATAATTCTCAAAAAGAGCAAATGGAAGTTATCGAAGTAAAAGGTTTTACCAGCTCACTGAAGGCGTCAATGCTTGATAAGAAAGCATCAGACGTTGTTTACGATGGTATTACTGCTGAAGATTTGGGTAAGTTCCCTGACCAAAACGTTGCTGAATCACTGCAAAGAATCACCGGTGTGGCAATTGACCGCTCTGGTGGTGAAGGTCAATTTATTACTGTTCGTGGTTTCGGTCCAGACTTCAATACTGTGTTAGTAAATGGACGTCAAATTGCTACGGAAAACCAAGGCCGCGCGTTTAGTTTTGACACTTTGCCAGCTGAACTTATCAGTGGCGCTAAAGTTTACAAAAGCCCGCTAGCATCAATGCAAGAAGGTGGTATTGGTTCTACTGTTGAAATCACTACTGCACGTCCTTTCGCGTTTGATGGCTTTAAAGCTGTAGCCAGTGTGAAAGGCATGTACGAAGACATTTCTGAAGAAACATCACCACAAATGTCTGGCCTAATCACCAATACCTTTATGGATGGCAAGCTAGGTATTCTAGCCGCGGCTTCATTCCAGCAGCGTGAACTACAAACAAACATGCTTGAAACGCGCTACTGGCGTCCAGGTGTAAGTATTACTAACCGTTCTGAGCTTGATAACCCAGCTTATGCCGACAGTGCGCAATTTAACGGTGTGTATATCCCGCAAAACTTTGACCAGATTGTTGACCTTGTCGATCGTGAAAGAACCTCAGGTACACTTGTTGTTCAATATGCGCCAAATGATGACATGACGCTAACATTAGACGGCTTGTATTCAAAGTTTGAGGTTGATTCGGATGCACACAGTGTTGGTCACTGGTTCTCTGATAGCAACTTGGACAATATGTCTTTCACAGACAATGGTAGTCTTTCTGGTGTAACCAGTACTGTTGTAGACGGTGTGGGTGGTGCGACTGACTTTATCCGTCGCCGTTACGGTAGAGACGTAGACATTCAGGCATTTGGCGCCAACTTCGAGTGGATTGTTAACGACAACCTTACCGCAAACATCGATATTTCAACCTCAACGGCTGAAGATTCTAGTGGTGGTGCGAACTTCTTTACTGTTGTAGGTTACAACAACGAATACAGTGTGGATTATTCAGGCTCAACACCAACGCTTTCAGTAGCCGGCGGTGATGCAGCATTACAAACACCTTCATTAGGCCGTATGCACTACAATGAGCGCAATGGTTTCGACGTAGAAGATACTATCTCTGAGTACCGCGCAGATTTCACTTGGGTTCCAGATTCAAACAATGCGTTCTACAAAGCAGACTTCGGTGTTTATTATCAAGATCGTGAGAAAACGAATACTCGCCTATTCGCCTCTGCATGTAACGTATACTGTGGTTACAACTTTGACCTACCTGATGAATTGTTAACGCTATTTACTGCAAAGAACTACTTCAGCGGTGTACCAAATCAGTGGTTAACTTACGATCCTGAGGCGTTCTTCAACTACGCGACTTCAGATGCAGCGGTTCAGCAAATCTCTGACGCAACAGGCCTATCATTTGACGATGTTCGTGCGACCATTGACGCTACCAATATCGCCAACCCACAGCCTAGCAATGACTCGTTCGCGGTTACTGAAGAAGTACTAAGTGCTTATGTTCAGTTCTACTTCTCTACAGAAGTTTCTGACATGCCTTTAGACATTAACTTTGGCTTCCGTTACAGCGAAACAGATACCTCTGTTGATGGCACAAGTCAGATTGTTAGAGATCTAGAGCCAATTCCAAACGATCCTTCAGATTTGAACATCGTTTATGAAACAGATTTCGGTACTGCAATCAATGAAACCAACAGCTACTCTTCATTGTTACCGAACGTTAACGTGAAGCTTCAGTTAACTGACGATCTGTACTTACGCTATGCATACTCAGAAACGTTAACTCGCCCGATGATGGACGACCTAGTACCAGTATTTAACGTTACTGTTTCACGTCCAGGAAACTTACAAGCGCAAGCGGGTAACACAGCACTACAGCCATACAGCGCAACGAGCTGGGACGTATCACTAGAGTACTACTACGATGATACAAGTTACTTCTCAGCGGCGGCATTCAACAAAGAAGTTGAAGACTTCATTGCTGGCGACGTAGAAGATGAGTCACTGTTCCTAGAAAGTGGTGAATATGTATTTAGCGTACTTCGTCCGCGTAACGGCGAAACACTTGAAGTAGAAGGTCTAGAATTAGCGTGGTTGCACACGTTAGAAAGTGGCTTTGGTATTCAAGCTAACGCTACTATCGTGAATTCTGACGCAGAGTTTAGCCTTCCAGGTCTAGGTAACTCGCAGAACATTACCCTGTTCTACGAAAAAGATGCATTCCAGGCACGTGTTGCACTAAACAACCGTGAAACCTTCATGCAAGAAGCAGTAAGCTCACTAGGCGGAACAGAGCCTCGTTTCACAGAAACTTATACTCAGGTTGATATGAGTGTAAGCTATGACATTAACGAGTCTCTAACGGTATTCTTCGAAGGTATCAATATTACCGACGAAGAGCTTACACGTCGCGGACGTTTCTCTGAGCAATTTGTACAACAAGTTGCAGATGGTGCACGTTACGCAGTAGGTGTACGTGCTAGCTTCTAATTATCATTAGACTGTTAAGGGGGCATTGCGCCCCCTTTTTACCTTTATACTGCTGAGGAGTTTTTCGTGTCAGGCAGCCTAACCCAACTTATCGTTTTTATCTTTATTACCGCGCTTATTGGCCTTCTTACCTATTTAAAGTGTCGCGGTCATGGGCATAGTAAAGCCAACGAAAACAAAGAATATTTTCTAGCTGGTGGTGGACTCACATGGGTTTTCGTCGCGGGCTCAATTACATTAACAAACTTAAGCACCGATCAGCTTGTGGGCATGAACGGTAATCAAATGGCATTACTTGCATGGTGGGAATTCGCTGCAGTAATCGGCCTCATCATTCTGGCAAAAGTGTTTCTGCCAGTTTATTACCACTACAATTGCACCACCACAACTGAACTGCTCGAAATGCGCTATAACAACAAACATATACGCGCGCTTATTGGGTTACTATTTTTCTTAGGAAGTAGCCTTATTTTCATGCCTGCAGTGATCTACTCGGGCTCGCTGTTCATGATTAATATGTTCAACGTAGACTTACCGCTCATGTACGTAGCAACTGCTTTTGCTTTAATCGGTGCACTTTATGCTATTTTCGGCGGCTTGCGCGCGGTTGCAGTATCAGACACTTATTCAGGCGTATTA
Organism: Alteromonas sp. McT4-15; assembly: GCF_020515205.1. NCBI lineage: Bacteria > Pseudomonadati > Pseudomonadota > Gammaproteobacteria > Alteromonadales > Alteromonadaceae > Alteromonas > Alteromonas sp. McT4-15. The sequence goes on along the minus strand of NZ_JAJALG010000030.1, from coordinate 12,939 downwards.
CTGCTTACAATGGCAATTGTTGTTGTGGTGCTTGCCCTATTCGCCATCGACTTTGACTTTTCAGGTATTCCGAAAGAGCGCCTCACTTTGATCGGTGATAACGACTCTCCGCTTCCGTGGCATACGTTGCTAACAGGCATGATATTTATTCAGGCGTTTTACTGGGGAACGAACCAAGTTATCACTCAACGAGCAATGGCAGCCCCTAATTTAAAGGAAGCGCAGAAAGGGGTATATGCAGCAGCAATAATCAGATTCATTATAGTACCCTCAATCATTGTTATACCGGGTATTATTTCATTCAAACTGTACGGCGACATCAACGATGCAGCCTATGGCACAATTGTAGGTGACGTACTACCCAGTTGGCTATCAGGTGTATTCGCAGCGGCATTGGCTGCGGCAGTGCTAACTACCTACAACAGTAATTTGAATTCAGCTACTGCCCTTTATGTGTGTGATATTCACGAAGCTTACTTTCAAAAAGAACCGAATGTTGCGCGCTTAAGTGGGATTGTTACCGCGCTATTAACTATAGTTTCGCTATTAATGGTACCTGTCTACGCACAAGCGGAGAGTATTATTAACTTGTTGCAGGAATTATGGGGTCTGATCAGTATGCCTGTCTTATCAATTTTTGTTGTGGGCTTACTCTTTAACAATGTCAACGCGTATGCGGGAATAATATCTGTCGTCTTCGGCGTGGGTCTTTATTCTTACTTTAGCTTTGTACACGCCCCGTTTGGCCTACATTATATACACTTAATGCCTATCACATTGGCGTGCTGTATCGCCCTAGCTCTATTCTTAAATAAAGCACTGTTTAAGCAAAAGGCACAGTGGCGTGGTAGATTGATTGACTAATACAGTAATCATTTAAGGGTGCTGAGAAACTCGCTTATGTCACAAGTAAATCGTGTTGTTATTGTGGGCGGTGGAACTGCTGGCTGGCTGACAGCCGGCATATTGGCGGCTAAATATGGCGCTAGCGATGATCGTGGTCAGCGCCTATCTATTTCGTTGATTGAATCAAGCACTGTGCACCCAATTGGCGTTGGAGAAGGCACATGGCCTACCATGCGCAACACCTTATCTTCAATTGGCTTAAGTGAATCACAACTCATCAAGCAGGCCAGTGCATCCTTTAAGCAAGCCAGTAAATTTGTTAACTGGCATAAGGGAGAGGCATCAAATGCTTACTATCACCCTTTTAGTGCACCGCAGGGCTCAGCACGATTAGACATATCACCTTATTGGTTGCTGAAAGACGCGGATAAAGGGCAATATGCCCATGATGTTTGCTTTCAGCCTGCGCTGTGCGAAGCGGGATTAGCGCCGAAAGTTAGCGCCAATGGCAATCAGTCTTTCGTCGCTAATTATGGCTACCACCTCGACGCTGGCGAATTTATCACGCTTTTACGGGAACACTGCACGCAGGTTTTAGGGGTTGAGCACATCGTAGATGATGTGGTGTCGGTTGAGCAACATAACAGCGGTATTGCAGCGCTTCAAACAAAGAAGAGTGGTCTACTTCAGGGTGATTTCTTCGTTGACTGCACAGGTTTTGAAGGGCTATTGATTGAAAAAGCACTAGGCGTTGGGATACAAGATGCCTCGCATCAGTTGTTCGCTGATACCGCTCTTGTTTGTCAACTACCTTATGACAATCCCAACGCGCCAATAGCATGTCATACACTGTCCACCGCACAAGAAGCCGGCTGGATTTGGGATATTGGTCTTCAACATCGAAGAGGCACCGGTTATGTATTTTCGAGTGACTACCAGTCTACCGATGCAGCCAGCGAAACGTTTGCTAATTATCTTCGTCCGTTGACTAGCGCGCCTGTTGATGAAGGTTCGTTTAGAACTATTTCATTTAAGACTGGTTATAGAAAACAATTTTGGGTAAAAAACTGTGTGGCAATTGGCCTGTCGAGTGGTTTTTTGGAACCCCTTGAAGCCTCTGCATTGATGTTAATAGAGCAAAGCGCTGCCATGCTGGCTGAGCAACTGCCTACCGACACTTCGGTTATGCACTTCGCTCAACGTCGCTTCAATAGCTCATTGACGTATATGTGGGAGCGGACTATTGAATTCTTGAAGCTCCATTATGTGCTAAGCAATAACCAAACCCCTTTTTGGCAAGACAATCGCAGTGACCAGAGCATACCTGAACAACTTGCTTGCCTACTAGAAGAGTGGCGTCATCGCCCCATTTTGGATAGTGACTTTCCCTCTACTCATGATGTGTTTAGTGCACAAAGCTATCGCTATATCCTCTATGGAATGTCTGACACTCAGTACTCTTCACATTCACTTCGCGGCTATATGCGGACAATGAACCAGCAAACATTCGCGACCAAGCAATTCCAATTAAACCACTCGCTAGTTGATCAGTTGAAAGGACGTCTCCCTTCTCATCGCGGGTTAATAGAACGCTTTTTTTAAGGAATCGGACCTTCTATGAATACCTATAATTTTATTCCTCTTGATACCAAGGTACATCGCGAGATTTCGGTACAACCAGACAACAGCTTTGCTCACGCTAAAAACTTTAATCTGGTCAATATTGGGTTTAATGAATTGGCGTCGCTGAGCGGATGCTTGCCTATTGTGGTTGTTAACGACGAAGCGACAGACAAGCAATCACTGGCGGGTGTAGTTGGCTTTGAAACCTATGGAAATCTTTTTTGTTCAAAAAACCAATGGCAAGGCCACGCTGTTCCACTGAGTGTCCAAACGTATCCATTTAACTTTGCTATTGATAACAACAAAGTCACCGTATTAATTGACGATTCATCAGATAGAGTACAAGACAAAGCCGATAAAGAATGCGCATTGTTTTCATCTGACGGTGAACCAACGCATACGCTTAAACACTATCAAGCATGCTTGAGCAATTTAATTGAAGGCCAGCAGCAGGCTCACACATTTATCACCATTTTGAAGCAACACGATTTATTGTCACCACTGTCAGTTACGTTAACGCTTAAAGATGGCCAAACCGTCACATCGACCGACCTATTGTCAATCAATGAGGAAAAGTTTGCTAAGCTTGATGAAGCAACAATTGTGCGCTTTCATCAGCAAGGTATAGCAATGGCAATCAATGCTATGTTGCTTTCCCTTCGTCAATACAATCGGTTGGTACAATTAACTCAACGCTTCGACAATCCTGCTGAGAAAGTTGGCATTAAGCTTTCTCAATAGTAGAAGCCGTACTCATTACTAAGCAGTTTTAACCGATTTACTTTCACTACTCACACCGCATTGTTCAAAGTGGTGTTTAAAGAGGTTTTTATGTCGTCACTTTCTTCATTCGTTCGTCTCTCGAACGATAAAACCACACTTATCTTTGACTGTCAGGGACGAATGCCAAAAGTTATTTATTATGGTGCCCCCTTAAGTAGCGCGACAACGTCTGAAATGCTAAGTGTGTTAAACACGCGCCAAGAAGCAAAGTGCGCTCCTGTGATTGAGCCGCCAATTACACTCGTGCCAACACATGGCGAAGGTTGGACAGGACAACCCGGCTTAGAAGTGTCGGGCAACACCGATCAATGGGCAGCTGGCTTCAGTCTTCAGAAAATTAATCGCACAGACAACGCGGTAGCATTTATTGCAACCGACGAAGCACGCGGTATGAGATTAACAACAACCGTTGGGCTTGATGACAACACATCGGTCGTAAAGTATGTAACGAGACTAGAAAATATCGGGGATAACACGTTAAATCTACATTACCTTAACGCAGCTAGCCTTCCTCTACCTACCACGGTATCTAAAATTAAGACTTTTGAAGGACGTTGGTCGGCAGAGTTTCAGACTACCGATCACGACCTATTTTTTGGTAGTTATGTTCGCGAAAACCGTCGTGGTAAGACATCACATGATACCTTTCCTGGTTTGATCGCCTTTGCGCCTGGCACGGGTGAACTGCAAGGCGATTGTTACGGTTACCACTTAGGTGCATCGGCAAATCATAAACTGCGTGCAGAATTAATGGCTGACGGAAGAAGTTATGTGCAGTTTGGCGAATTGTTGTTTCCTGGTGAAGTGACTTTGGCTGCGGGAGAAAGCTATACCACCCCAGTACTTTACACCGGTTTTGGTGATGCTGGCTTTTCGTCACTTTCACAACAGTTTCATCGTTTTGTTCGCACCAACATACTCAACCACAGTGCTGACTCTAAACCTCGCCCGGTTCACTACAACACTTGGGAGGGTATTTACTTTGACCACAACGAAGACACGTTAAAAGCACTGGCAGACAAAGTTGCACCATTAGGCATAGAGCGATTCGTGTTAGACGATGGGTGGTTTAAAGGAAGACGACACGACAAAGCAGGCTTAGGTGATTGGTTTGTCGATGAAGCAATCTATCCGCAAGGTCTAGATGGGCTTATTGATCACGTTACCGACTTAGGCATGGAGTTTGGTATTTGGTTCGAACCTGAAATGGTTAACCCAGATAGCGACTTGTACCGCGCCCATCCCGAGTGGGCATTACATACCGAGAACAACCCTCAGGTTCCATTTAGAAATCAGTATGTCCTAGACTTAACTAACCCAGAAGTCGTTGAGTATCTCTATAAAGTGATTACCGATGTGCTCACAGCATATCCGAAAATCAGCTATATCAAATGGGACATGAATCGCGACGTAAATCACCCGGGCAACCTTCAAGGTAAACCTGCAATGCACGGTCAAATGGCCGCGTTATACTCGCTTATAGACCGTGTTAAAGCAGCTCACCCAGGCATTGAAATAGAAAGTTGTTGTTCAGGTGGCGGACGCGTAGATCTAGGAATTCTGCCCCATACTGACCGTTTCTGGACATCAGATTCCAACGACGCACTAGACCGCTTATATATCCAGCGCGGTTTCTCATACTTTTTCCCTTCAGAAGTAATGGGCGCTCACGTAGGCCCGCGCGACTGTCATATTACAGGGCGCAACTTGCCTATTGAAATCCGAAGTGCTGTCGCTTTATTTGGCCATATGGGCATTGAAATGGATCCGCGAGAGCTTACCGAGCACGAGCAAAAAGTACTAACAGACGCCATTTCACTGTACAAGCAGTATCGCCACATTACCCATAGTGGTGACTTATATCGTCTGGATGACGACGGCTTGAACGTGAAGTTTGGGTATATGTCAAAAGATAAAAGTGAAGGCATATTTGCCTATAACAGCGTGAAAGAAACCCTTCGAACTACACCAACTCGTTTTTACTTTGCCGGTCTTGATGCCAGCAAGCAATACATTGTCGAGCGCGTGTGGCCAGAGAAGCTAAAAGAATATACGCCGTCGATTCTGCAACAAATCGACGGACAGGTATTCTCGGGTGAAATATTGATGAAATACGGTATGCAACTCCCCGTACTTTTCCCTCAAACCGCGCTGATTTACACGGTCAAAGCGGTGTAATGTAGCAAGCCAAACATTTTTGTTGTCCCGACAAAAAGCGGGTTTAGGATGTGTGCCCTAAGCTCGCTTTTTTATTTGCTTTTTAAGTCCTTTCAATATTTTGGCAAACCGCTTGTCTTCTTCACCGTTGATTTGTGACAAGGTCGCTTTCGCTTGCTGAACATCATTGGCATTTAACCGAAGCTCGGCCAAACGCAAGTTAGCCCAATTCATACTTGGCAAGTGGGCAGTTTCAATACTTGTGGAATTGTACTCTTCAATATATTGCTCAAGTGCAGCTATGCCGCTATCTGTATATTCACCGCTTTGCACTGCAAGGAGTCCCATGCGGTACTTGCCATAAAGCAAATTGCTTTTGTTTTCAGCGTAAGCTTCCCATTGCTCAGATTCTTTATCTGTCACAGTCTCTACAGATTCGTTCAACAAGACTGATAAGGTTTCGAAGGCATTTTGAAAACGCTCATCAGTTAAATAGTGTGTACCTAGTTCAAGGTTGGCGCGGATCTTTGCCTCATTTTGCTGAGCAAGGGTGGCATATATTTCGACGGCCTTGTCCACCTGATCGTCTTGAAGGTAAAACTTCGCTTTGGCGAATTGCCCTTCAAGGGCATCGAGGGTGGCTATTTTATCAGCAAGCTTTTCAGCTTCATCCATGTCTCCCCCAGCAATAGAGGGGGCCATTAGGTGAAACTGCATGAGAGCTTGATATACACCGACTTCATCAGGTGCTAACGTAACGGCAGTTTCCAAGCTCTGCTTGGCCTTTTCAGCATAGCCAAGTGCAGAGAAAATACTGTTGGATGCTTGCGCTCCCATCACATTCGCGTGAGTGTGATAAGCACGGTAATCGCTGTTGTAATTTTTCACAAATTCATCAGCCACTTCTTCTGCGTCATCTAGGTCTATATTCATTAGCGCAGAAATAAGGATATTGTATTGCTTGGGCGTTTTCGCCTTCACATCTTCAAGCGCTTCTATGACGAACTCATAATCACCTTGCTTAAAACGTGCATCAAGCATCTCAATACTCGTGCTATCTGTATTTTTTATGCTGTCATTATTTAGCGCGAACGCGCCTGCGCTGGTAAGTGCAATCGATACGGCTGCCGCACATAACAAACGTGAAGATACTTTTTTGACGTTCATTCCAAGTCCCTTTGTAATAGGTGCAATGTTAGTGGTAGATGCAATGTCTAGTGGCATTGAATGCGTTTGTATTAAGATAGATAACGCTAAATTAACCTAGCCTGAACAAATTTCCATCGATTATTTGTAACAAAAAGCATGTTTAAGAAAAACGGGCTCAATTGGTGAGCCCGTTTTTTTAGTTAAAAGTTGCTGAGTGATTTACGGCTTGCTTTCCATCTTCAATCCGAGCGCCCAACGATTGTCAAACCCTTTCCATGGTGCAGGTGTTTCGCCACCAACAGGCACTTGGTCACTGCTGCCCGACACGTTTAAGAATTCACAGAAATCTGGCATTTGCTTTACGTGGCAGTTCATAAGTGCCAATGCAAAGTGTTCATTAATGGCATTGAGCTTCTGCACTTCCCAAGCGGGCTCGATGTAACTGCCTAAATCAAATTCGCTACCATAGGCTTCTTTAGGTGCTGGATGCGGAGCTACGTTATGGCGCGCGTTCTTAACGGTAAGGAGTTTAGTGTGAGAGTTCCCCGTATTGTCAAACAACCAACGGATACCGTCATAACCCGAAATATCATCGTTGTCACCTGCTACGTATAAAACAGGTACCTTAATATCGTTAAGTGACTGAACATCAAATAACTGATGCTGACCACCCCACGGAGCCAGTGCTAAGGCCGCCTTCCACGACGGTAGTACCGCATCACTACTCTCTTTTCCACCAGCACACGTATTTAAGGCCTGCTTCACTAATTGGACAGCGGCCGGGTCTTGTGTGCCAGTAAAAGTAGCGGCGGTGGTATCATTAAATGCATAACACCCACCAACAGTGCTTACTGCCCCGTATCCTCCCATGGAATAGCCGATCACCCCCGCTTTTTCACTATCCACACTGTCTTTAAAAAATGGGTGTTCCGTTATTGCATTTAAGGTAAATACTTGGTCTTTAGCACGGTTAAGGAGTGTGCTTGGAAAACCAGAATATGGGCTTTCAGCAAAGTTAACATCTTTGTTAGTTGAGTCAGTGTGGTCGATGGCAGCTACCACATAGCCATGTGACGCTAAGTGTTCGCCAAGGTAGTGCATTAACGTGCGATAACCTGTATATCCATGTGAGATAACGATGACTGGATATTTGGTTTCTGTCTTTGCAATAGCAACATCGCGATAAGCGTTAGCTTGCACCTCAAACGTTATGCCACTGCGTGTTTCGTCACTGTATTGTGTAAGCGCAGTTTCTTCTTTGGTTGGGTACCACACCTCAAGCATAAGGCTTCGTTCTGCCTGTCCTTTTACAAAGTCTGGCACTAACTGAGGGTAGGTAGCTTCAATCGTTTTAACCCCAACGTTGTACGCACCATCTGCACTGAGCTCAGGCATAACATCAGCAGGAAAGGGCTTGTAGAGATTTTGAGCGGCAAAAGCAGGCATTGTAGCGGCGGTCGACGCTAGCAGGCTCGCACCAAAAAAAAGGGATAACGTTTTCATAATTATTAACTTTACGGGTAATTTGTAGGCAATAAGTAATATTACCCTGCTTATGGCGGTTAACAAGACTGACAACATTGTTATTGCTTATTTTTGGCAATAAGGCGTGCTAATACAGTACTGCGTCATTAAGGTAAACGTATCCCCTTCGGATACATAGATTAGTCAGCAATATCGAATGTATCTTCCGCATCTTCCCAACGTTTATTAAATATTGGCTTTAGCATCTGTGGATAGCCATCAGCAACGAAGTTAATTTCGCGAAGTTCTCGGTTTGCAATCTGGCTTTCCTTAATGTCTAGAAGTGCTTTATTTAGCGACTCAGTCACCTGTTTACCCAGTTCTGTTTTAGCGCAAAACAGCCGTTTTGTACCGCGTATTTCATTCGATAATTCAGAGATTTGATAAACGCCCATTGAAGAATATTGTTCCGGTGTCAGGCTATTAAGTTCTTTATGACCAACGTAACCAAAATCTATGCGTCCAGTCTCTATAAGTTCGATAGTGTGGAGCCCTAAATCTTTACCTAACCCATTCAATGTAACAATGTTAAAGGGTTTCCCCCACTGCTTTACAGCGTTGCTATAGGCGTTTTTTACATCGTTATAGAGTACCGTTTTATAGCGCTTTTCTAGCAACCTTTGCAGAGAAACCTTTTCATACAATTTTTCATCATCGCTCACCTGGCTTGCTTCTTTGCTTTTTATGGCTTGATTGAGTTCAGATGACGTGACCATTAATAGGGGCAAATTAATGGATGTGGGTTCGGAAAAATACCCCCACGCTAAGCGGTCTTCTCGATAAGATGCACCAAAAAAGCAATACACCATACTGGGGTCACTGTTTGAGCCAATCATTGCCCATGCGCGTTTTATCGGATAGGTTTCAAAGCGGTGCGTATATTGCGGCAAATATGACGCCAAGTAAGACATATTCTTGAATAAGGGGCCATCGTTAATCTCTACGCCGTCAACTCGCATGCCTACTTCAGGTGGTCGCAACCAAACAGCCGTAGGTTTGTCGTTTTCAGTATTTTCTATCTGATGGCCTTGGACGTGTTGGGGCATACAAAATGCCAACACAACCAGCATTACACTTTTAAATAAAAGCATTGAAACTATTTTCAACAATATACATGCCTAAAAAACGATCAAAAAAAGAGCGCAAATTCTAGAGTAATCACCTCATGATTACAGGACATGCGTCTCACACATAAGTCGTTAAACGAAAAAAGCCCTTCAAAGAAGGGCTTTTTAAACTGCGTTGAACTGTTCGAGTTTAGAACGGTTATCTAAGACAAAATACATAAATTCAGGGTCAGTACAGTAGCAACATCCTTTACTAGCAATAGCTTTCGCCAAGTGACCCTAATTTACTTTTAAACATTAAAAAATAACAATGTAGATAAACTGCGCTATTTTCTACCAATTACGGTTAAATTTAAACATTTTTCAACATTTCTGCCAAGGCGGTTTTACGAGTATCAACTGCGCCTTGTTTGTTAACACCATAACGAAAATCCGTTTCCTTGCCAATAATATGTACTTTATCTTCTGCTCTTGTCACAGCCGTATACAACCAACTACGATCAAGCAACCTTCCTCGTTCAAGCAAAACAATCACATTAGGAGCTTGTGACCCCTGCAATTTATGCAAGGTTAAGCAGTATGCGAGATCGATATATTCAAATAATTGCCAATCGACTTCTAACAAACGTTTGTTACCTTTTTCATCAAGGTCTTCAAGTTCAATTAAGCAAGCATACTCATCAGTAGGTTCTGCACTCTTTATGATCCCCAATGTACCATTCTGAACATCGTGTTTATAACTGGTTAAGGTAATAACAATCGGGTCACCTTCTCTGAAGTCATAGCTTCCTTTGGTAATCGGCATATCCGTAAGGTCAAGAAGCTTGCTATTAGGGTTCACAACACCTTGCAGTATGATGTTTGCTTTTCTTACCGTATCGTTGGTAGGAGCGACTATCATGGCGTTGTCATACTCAGAATACACAGTTACTGCGTCTTGCAGAATATCGCCCGTTGATTCTTGGAACGTAATGTCAGTAGTAGTTAATGACTCTGGCATTATGCCGTGCCGTATGGCATTGGAATATGCAGGTACACTACTATCTGCTCCCTGTCGTTTCACGACATCAAGTTCCACATGGTTTATTACACCGCTTTTAATTACATCATTTAAAATGAAACCCGCATTAATCGGTGGAAGCTGATAAGGATCACCAACTAACAAGATTCGAACCATATCAGAAAACAAAGTAACCAAACGCCACATGGTATACGCATCCAACATAGAGGCTTCATCCACAAGCAGTACAGCTTTATCCGTATCAAGATCAGTTTCTCGTAACAGTTTTGCTATTGTCTTCGTTTCAAAACCGATTGATTGTTGAAGCCTACGAGCTGCCTTCCCTGATAACGCAACGGGGTATATCGTATAACCTAATTTTTGATAAGCATTTACAATCAGCTTAGTAGTTGTTGTTTTACCTGTTCCAGCTCCTCCAGTTAGCGCAAAGACGTGACTGACTAATGCTGTCCTTACGGCACGTTCTTGTGCTTTTTCAATGGGCCAATCGGCAGGGAACGAGGTTCTGAATGCTTCTTCCAACTCGCTCGACCAACGGTTGTTTGATTTTCTGAGGTTACCAAAACGTTTGGCTATAGTCTTCTCAAATATATAATTGCCTGAAACGAAATATTGATTGTTTTGTTTAACAAACCCAACGATACCGCCATCTAGCTCGCTTGCCCTTGTAACTAAGCGCAGGTCTTTGTTCAACAGCTTAGAAACTGACGGTTTAATGTCTTGCCAGTCTGCAACCGTATTGCCCTGTTCACTCCATAATCTCAATGCTTGTTCTACGATTGCTACCAGTCTAATTTCATCATCCTGTTTTATACCGAAATGCTTTTGTGCAATATCGTCTACCTTGTGAAATCGCATCCCCAATGAAAACAACCGATATGGGTTCTGGGTAAGAAAATTGATAGCATCCTGATCGGCAAATCTGAATAATTGTCGCTGAATAGGGGCTTCTATTTCCCATTCAACCAACTGCGCTGAATGTTTTAGATTTGAATACTCTTTGTAGCCATGCCAAAGCCCATGTGCCGCTTTGTCACTAAGCAAAACTTCCCTAACTGCTTGAAAATTTGTTTTTGATTGGTCTTTTTCGTAAGGCGCATATTTATCACGTTCTAGTACGTTAAATATTTCGCTTCTAAACTTTTCCCAAAGGAATTGAGCGCTTACCTTACCTATGCCTTCAAACCCTTTCTCTGTACTTAAAAAGGTTACAAATCCAACGCCATTATCTGGCATAACACATTTTAGTGTCGGCTCCATAAAGCGCCACACATCAACATAACCCCCCGTGCTGACTTGCTGCTGTCTGATACTGAAGTTTTGCTCTTTGAGGATTTTCCATTGCTGTCCAACTTTCGGGTCAATATTCAGCTTTTCTTGGGTAGTCAGAATCTCAATGCGATGCGCCCCTAAGTTGTGATTAACAAAAACAGCCCCCAATCGCACGTTATCTGGGCGGTATTGGTATATTCTGGTGATCCTTACCAGATAAGCGCTACTCTTCATTTCCACAAGCCCATTTCAATCAACACTTCTTTAAACTCTGATAGCTTGGCAACCTCAGCAGCTAGTTTGGCATTTTCATTTTGAAGCCTGCGATTTGTCCTTTTGAGATCACGAACTTTGGCGCTGTCCTTTATGTCTTCTTCAGTACCTTTGGATACATCTATTACCTCTTTATCGAGAGGCAAATTAGCCTTGCGCTGTTGGTAGACTCCTGAGGTTGCAAGTTCTTGTTTAAGGTCTTGCAACAAGTCAAAAAGCTTTTTGTTTCTTTTTTCCTTAAATGCAGAGGAATCAAATCCAAGCTCATCGGCAATTTTCTTCGGGCTTAAGGTATCACCATGCCAATAATCCAACCAATTAGGCGACTCTTTCGATTTCATTTCAGCTACCCAACCTAGGAATAGATCTCTGTTACGTTGACCTCTTTCTTTACTCATCTTAACCGCCCTCCACGATGCGTCTTATCGTAGTTCTGCTTACGCCATACTCCTTTGAGAGCTGGTTCTTGGATTTCTGCTTTGACAGAACTAATTTGCGGATCTTTTCCCTGTCAGAATCAGGAATAGTCTTTGGCCTGCCCATATGCTTTCCTTGAGCAATAGCCCGTTCACGACCTTCGGTGGTATTTTTGATGATCAGGCTTTTGTTCAGCTCAGCAAAAACAGCAATAACATGAAGAACAGCTTTCCCAAATGGCGAATCGTCCGCACTGTTAATAACTCCATCAAGTGTTGTAAGAGCAGCGCCTTTTGAATGAATACCATCAATTGCAGTCATGATCCCCTTTAGGCTTCTTCCCAAACGATCAAGTTTTGTAACGCATACAACATCACCTTCACGGATGTAATCCAGAAGATCGTCAAGTTTTTTTACATTATCCAAAGAGTTACCGCTTTGCTTACCAGAAAATATCTTCTCGCAACCATGACGTTCTAACGCTTCAACTTGAGCTTCAAGATCTTGCTCTTGAGTGCTAACCCTTGCATACCCTATCTGTGCCACTTAGATCTCCTTATTGAATAAACAAGCCTAAGCAGCCCTTAAAGGCCGTCCAAGTAATTCATATCCATCAACAGAATAATAACCGCCTTGGCTGTCGCTATATTCGATTCTGGTTACCTTCCATTCACCATCGTCAAATACTTCAACCACATCACCACTAGTAAATTGAACGCCTTCGCATTCAAACCTTCCAAGTTCATTCAGATAACTACGATTCATGACTTTCTCCATACTTTTACTGAACTAAAGTTATAACTTTAG
>NZ_JAJALG010000029.1:0-55127 GCF_020515205.1 Alteromonas sp. McT4-15 | reverse complement strand
AAAGGCATGGGAGCATTGTCTTTTTCTCCGGTGTCTGAGTTTTCAGCCACCACGCACGCGGATATTGATTTAGCGACGTTAGGCTTAGAAGCACAAACGCTGTTCGATTCTTCGATGTCAGATTATATGGATGATAATCACGATGAGTTAGATGGGCATACTCAACAGGTGTTGGCCGCATTAGTTGCCGGAGGTAGTTCGGGTGGGGCAAGGCCTAAGGCACAAATTTATATGCCTGCTGGGGAAACTCAGTATTGTCGAACCTTCGCTCAGCTTGGAGATGAGGCTTGGCTGATTAAATTTACTTCTAAAAATCTCGCGCTCGGGCATGAAGAAGGTTTGTGCGAGGCAGTTTATTTACAAATGGCAGAACTTGCTAAGTGTCAACCGCCGCAATGGCAACTCATTGAAGCACCACCTACAAGCGGTGCGTCTGCTTGGTTGGCGCTTAAGCGTTTTGATTATGTCACTGAACAGGCCGACTTAGGCAGAAAGCGCAGTGCAGGTCGATTGCATATGCACAGCGCTTGCGGGCTGCTGGATGCAGACTTTCGAACGCCAAGTTTAGATTACATTGATTTAATTAAAGCCAGCCGTCAGTTGTGTAAATCGCCAGCGGCTGGACAGCTGCAATTTCGCCGCGCCATTTTTAATCTGCTGTCGTCTAATCAAGACGACCACAGTAAAAACTGGGCGTTTTTGCAAGCGGATGACGGTCAATGGGATCCTGCCCCTTTTTACGATGTTACCTACAGCCCGCATCCATTCAACGAACACGCCACTGCTTTCGGCGGTTATGGCAAAGCGCCATCGCTTAAGGTGATGCAAAAACTTGCTACTAGTGCTGGCTTTGCGAATTGGAATGATGCAAAGCAAGTTATTGAAGAAGTCGCAGAAGCCATCAGCCAATTTACGTATCTTGCCAAGCAACAAGGGATCAGTAAAACAACAGTGTCTGCGATTGCTAAGACATTGGAGCAGCGTAAACAAGAAAATGCAGCGCTTTTTCTATAACAATTTTGTTAAAACAAACTTTTCAATTCACCATAAATAGATAGCAAGGTCATCGTGAGCGAATATCAATACTATAAATTTGAGCGTCTGGATGGGTATTTAGATGCTAAAGCACGTCAAGCACTCAGGGCCATTTCAAGCCGTGCCGAGATCAGCGCTACGTCCTTTCAGGTGTATTACACCTACAGTGATCTAAAGGCCGAGCCTTTTGAGCTGATGTTAAAATACTTTGATATCGGTTTTTACTATGCCGATTGGGGCTCAATCGATGTATACATCAAGCTACCAGCAGGAACGCTTCCAGATGCGTTACTTGGCTTTTCAAGTGATGGACTTCATATTCACGAAAACGATGAGTGGCAGTTGCTGATTTTTTCCCTTGAGGAGTATGACGAATATTTTGACGATGAGCATGCCGACCAATTTTTCCAGCATTTAGCTGGGTTACGCAGCGGGTTAATGCAAGGGGATTGGCGCCTTGTGTACTTTATGTGGCTCAAAATGTTTGATTTTAATGATGACGTTGAGCGAGTGCCGTTAATTCAATTCGATTTTGAGCACTTCAGTGAAGAGGAGCAGGCGTTTGCAGCGCTGTATGATATTCCCTTAGCATTAGTTAAGGCTCTGGCCATGGTGCTGAAGGAGCAACCCAGTCACCTAGCCAAACAAACCCAATTTCAGTTTGATTCGTGGCTCCATAATCTCTCGCAAGCAGAGAAAGACACGCTTTTACGCACGCTGTTTGAGCAAGGCCAGCTAACCCGACACCAAGCCTTAGCGCTGACGCGAAAAGAACCTGTCAACACAGACGAGATCTATCAGTATTGGTTAACCCCCGAGGTAATTTCTCCTTTTATTGAGCAAGCGCAAAGTCAATTACAGCAAGAGCAATCCGCAGCACTCGCAAAAAAATTAGCTATCGAAAAAGCGGAAAAAGAAAAAGCGTTGACTGATATCTACAATCAACGTGAGCACTACTGGCAGCAATCACAAGAGCAAGCGGATCGAACTTGCGCCAGTGGTTACGATGCGGCATCACGCTATCTGCATCAGCTGTTTGAGGCCTATCAGTTCAAAGCTGATGAAGCGGCGTTTGAACAACGCTTTAAGCGCTTTTTTGTGGCGAATAATAGCCGTAAAGCACTGTTAAATCGCTTGAGTGATTTGCTTTAAACGATGAGGCGATAGGCTGGCCAAATGACGTTAGCAAAAAACCGATTGAGGGTTGGTTGAAAGGTTGTAAGCCCACCCAAGGTCTACAAATTGTTATCCCTAAGGTAACTTTGTGTAGACCTTCGGGGCTAGGCAACGCGCTTTTACCACCTCTCTGGTAAATACTGCGTGAAATACAAAGGCATCACGATATTGGTTTGTTCTAACGCTGAAGAGCCTTGTGTACCCGTTAACTTAAAGGTTTTATTTGGAGTACATTTTTCAACGTAGGATGCCAACGATTTTGCTCTTGTACGTTTACCACTTTTGACTTCCACAGGGATGATATCGCCTTCATCGGTTGCCAAAATAAATTCGATTTCGGCGCGGGCGTCATTCCATGAATAGCTTGGGTCAACGCCAATAGCTGTGAGCTCTTGTTGCACAAAGTTTTCAGCCACATAGCCTTTGTATTCATAGTTTTGTTGCTTAATCTCTTTATAACTGCTGCCCAGCATATGATTGAGCAGGCCCACATCAAACAGAAATAGTTTAACCATATTGTCTTTTTTATAGGCCGCCAACGGAGATTTCGGTAATCCTTCAATAGGGTAGTTTGGCAAAGCTAAGCGGCAGCAGTTAAGCCAATGGATCGCGGTTTCAAAATCGCTATAACGAGATTTACGCTCATGCACATGCTTAAATTTAAAGCGTTTAACTGACTCATCGCTGACAAGTGATAGCTGGGCTGGAATGCTATTAAACACCGATTCAATCAGTGTAGCATCGACCTTGCCCGCGTACTTACCGAAATCGCGGCGATAACCTTCAACTAAATCGGCATGAATTTTTGTGACTTTTTCAACACGCTCTAGAATGCTTGAATCCTTAAACTGATACCAAGCAGAAACGGCTTCCGGCATACCACCGGTAAAAAAATAGTCGGTTAGTTTATCCATCAATTTAGTGTGCACCGCCGGTGTGCTTGCTTGACTATCAAATGCTTTGATCAGTGCTTGCTCGTTGGATGCGTAAATAAATTCTTGGAAGGTCAGTGGTCGTAAATTGTATTGTTCTACCTTACCCACAGGGAAGGTGTTGAGCAAACCAATATTTGAACCGCTGGCTGCGACAAAATAGGACGGCGCTTTTTCGGCAAAATACTTAAGCGAAGTAACGGCTCGTTCACATTCGCCAATTTCATCTAATATCAGCAAGTCGGTGTCTGGATTGAACGCTTGGTTGGTTAGCAACTCAATGTTCATTACTAGCTCGTCAGGTGACAACGAGCCATCGAACGCTTCTTTGTAAGCTGGGTTTTCAAGGAAGTCGATACGAAGGATGTTGGCAAAGGTATTCCCAAACAACTCTTGCAGTAGATAGGTTTTACCTGTTTGTCTTGCGCCATCGATCAATAATGGCTTGCGCACAGGTTGACTTTTCCATGCTATTAGGGCGTTGAGTAAGTTGCGCTGCATTGTCATTTCCCGCCAATTAAGACTGTTAACTGCCTGTAGTATAACTCAGTCTACACTTTTACGCGCATAAAAGTGCGGAATTTTACATTTTTATGCGCATAAAAGTGTTATGACATTCTAATTGAGCAAGACTTTCCTTTTTTGAGATGGCTTTGGGCACTTACCCTTTGGGCTTTTGGGGCAGCTTGGGCAAAGCCTTAATTCACGCCATTTAGCAATACGCTAACCCTGCCCACAGAGCATTTATTGTTTTGGGCACTATCTACAAACTGGGGCAAGTAGCGACCTGTACCCTCAGAAAGCTGCACGATCTGAGCATTTATCTGCCTACTGCGTCCGTTTAGTACTGGCAAACTCCTAACTGAACTTAACAGATCAGTGAGGAAGCAAACGATGAACCCAACCACACAATTACCCACCAACTCAGTACACCCAGCGCGTCAGCAGCGGATTTTGCGCTTGCCCGAGGTAAAAGCCAAAACGGGCTTTGGCCGCAGTACCATTTATGCCCTGATGGCCAGCGGTGAATTTCCACGCTCCATTCGTATTGGTGCGCGTGCCGTGGGCTGGTTAGAAAGCGATATCGACCAGTGGATTGAAACCCGCCGTATCGGTGCTGCTTATGGCCGTGGATAAACCATCTGCATTAAACCAATTATCTGCCAGTGATATGCCTAGCAACGAGCCAAAATTACCGGCTGGTTTTGCTTATAACGCGCAAAACTGGCTGGTGATGCAACCAACGGGGCAAGATAGCCCAGTTAAAATTTGCTCTTGGCTGCAAGTGGCCGCCCGTACCCGCGATCCGCAAGGGGACAACTACGGCTATTTATTGCACTGGCTAGACGATGACAATCGCCATCGCTACTGGGCTATGCCAGCAGAACTATTGGCCGGAGACGGCAGCGAGTACCGCCGAATCCTACTCAGCCGAGGTATGCGGCTAAGCAACAGTGTCAAAGCGCGGCAGTTGCTCTCCCTGTTTATTCAACAAATGGGCGAACTGGCTACGCAAAAGGCTATCAGCGTGAACTGTATTGGTTGGCATCACCACGCTTATGTGCATCCGCGCCTCACCTTTTACCCAAGCGAACACAGCAACAACCCGCGCATGGTGCTGCAAACCATGCACCCGATAGAAGGCTTTATTCAACAAGGTTGTAGCGACAGTTGGCGGCAGCACGTTGGCTGTTATTGTCTGGATAACCCGCTATTAATCGTTGGTGTCTGCGCTGCACTGGCTGCGCCTTTGTTGCACTTGTGTGGGGTGGATGGTTTTGGTTTACACCTCTACGGTGCCAGCAGTATTGGTAAAACTGCGGCGCTGTATCCGGCATTATCGGTGTGGGGCGAACCTAATCAGCTACGCCACAGTTGGCGGGCCACGGCCAACGGTTTAGAAGGCACTGCGTTGGCCCATAACGATGCCTTGCTGGCGCTCGATGAAATGGGCGAAGTTGACCCAAAAGAGGCGGGCGATGTCGCTTATATGCTTGCCAATGGCCAAGGTAAAACCCGTGCAGGCAAATACGGTGAAATGCGCTTACCCGCCCGTTGGCGTTTGGTGTTTTTATCTACTGGCGAAGTGACGCTCGAAAGCCATCTTGCCAGTATCGGCAAGCGCGTAAAAGCCGGCCAGCAAGTGCGCGTGATTGATCTCAGTGCCGATGCTGGAGCGCAAATGGGCGTGTTTAACCATAGCCATGGCATGAACGCCGCCGATTTAGCTGACCACCTAAAACAACAAAGTCGCCAACACTACGGCTGCTTGGCTTTGGACTGGTTACGGTATTTAACGCAGCACAGCGCGCAGGTGCGACCCGTTTTCCAAAACGTACGCCAACGTTTTTTAGCCAGCTTACCAACAGAGGCTGACGGCCAAGTGCGCCGGGTCGCCGAAAAGTTTGCCTTACTGGCTAGTGCTGGGTTGTTAGCCATTCAAGCCAAAGTACTCGATTGGCCAACCCAAAGTGTCGAAGCCGCTTGTTTAAGCCAGCTAAACCAATGGATACTCGCCCGTGGTGGTGTGGCCGCCAATGAAGACCAACAAGCCATTCGCCAAGTGCGCAGCTTTATTGAGCAACATGGCGAAAGCCGCTTTACGCCTAAACAAATTGGTTACAGCAGCCAAGTACGCCAACGAGCAGGGTGGATAGATGTCACCGGCCCACAAACCCTCTACCTGTTTTACCCAACTGGCTGGCGTGAAGCCACCGAAGGCCTAAGCCCAGATCGCGCCGCCAAAGCGCTGATGGCCGCAGGCTACTTAATCCCCGATGGCAACCGACCACAGCGCAAAGTCAGCCTGCCCGACAACACCCGCCCACGCATGTACTGTGTTAAAGGCAGCATCTTGGATGACTAAAAAGGCGATGAATCCTATGTAGGCTTGTCGCCTTGCAGTGCACCGCCAGTCAACCTAAAGGCTGGGCGAGGATTAAAGGCTAAGGCAGACAATACCGCCAGAGGCATTCCCGTGAACCGCCAGCGTACCAACAACCGGCACCGAACGAATAACAAATACGCTCAATTATTTGGTTTTAACTCAAATAAGTTGAGAATAATCATAATCGTGGTAGGGTAAGCAACAGTGAAAAATCCCCAAGTTTATGGTTAAGAAAACACCGTGGAGAGAGCATGATCCGCTGCCACCTAGCCCGATTAATGGGTGAGAGAAAAATGCGTATTAGCGACGTGATGCGAGAAACCGGCCTAAGCCGTACCACCGTCACGCTACTTTACAAAGAAACGGCGCTTAAGGTGGACTTAGAGGCATTAGATAAACTGTGCGATTTATTTAACTGCCCTCTAAGCGATTTGCTTGAGCAGGTTCCTAATTAAAACGACTACAAGGAATGTTATGGCCTTCAATACCAATAAATTTAATGAAGATAGCCGAGTAAAAATCCCTGCTATTCTTCATTTAATGCGTCTAGGTTATAAGTACCTGTCACTTAAAGGGCAAAGCTGGGATCTCGACACCAATATCTTCCCTGACGTATTCAAAACCGCTATCGGCAAAATTAACCCTGGTATTGAAGATGCTGAAGCCGGTCGTTTGCTAGAAGATGTTAAACTACTGCTCGATAACGAAGACCTAGGCAAAGCCTTTTTTGAGCGCCTGTCTGAGCGTTCAAATACCAAGCTGATCGACTTTGAAAACTTCCATAACAACAGCTTCCATGTTGTTACCGAGCTAACCTGCCAAAACGGCGATGAAGAATTCAGGCCAGACATCACGCTGCTTATCAATGGCATGCCGTTAGTGTTTATCGAGGTGAAGAAGCCAAATAATCGCGAAGGTATCTTGGCCGAGCGCGACCGCATCAACAAACGCTTTCAAAACCCTAAGTTCAAGCGTTTTGCCAACATCACCCAGTTTATGATTTTCTCCAATAACATGGAGTACGACGACGGCGATCCTGAACCCGTGCAAGGTGCTTTCTATGCCAGCAGTTCTTACCATAAGCCGGTATTTAACTATTTCCGCGAAGAAGAAATCTTAAACTTAACCGCCCTGTTGAAGCCGGTATCGGATGATGACGAGCTAAAAGTCTTAAAAGACAATAATCTGGAAGTGATCCGCAGCAACCCAGAGTTCCAGACCAACAAGCAACCCGAGCGCCCAACCAACCGCATTTGTACCTCTTTACTCAGCCGTGAGCGCTTAGCCTTTATTTTGCGTTACGCCTTGGCGTATGTGTCCGAGTCAGACGGACTACAAAAACACATCATGCGTTACCCGCAGTTGTTTGCCACCAAAGCCATTGAACGCAAGCTCAGCGAGGGCGTTAAAAAAGGCATCATTTGGCACACCCAAGGCAGTGGTAAAACTGCCCTAACGTTTTATAACGTGCGCTTTTTAACCGATTACTTCCAAAAGCAACAGGTCATTCCAAAGTTTTACTTTATTGTTGATCGCCTAGACCTTCTGCAACAAGCACAGCGCGAATTTACCGCCCGTGGCTTAACCGTACACACCATCAGCTCACGGGATGCCTTTACCCGTGACATTAAAGCCACACAGGTGATCCATAACCATTCTGGCAAACCAGAAATAACAGTGGTGAATATTCACAAGTTTAAAGATGACCCAGATGTGGTCAGCACCAAAGACTACAACGTCGCGATACAACGCGTGTATTTTTTAGACGAAGTACACCGCAGCTATAACCCTAAAGGCAGTTTCTTAGCCAACCTAAGCCAGTCAGACAGCAACGCCATCAAAATTGGCCTAACTGGCACGCCACTATTGGGGGATGACTACAATTCACGCGCTTTGTTTGGCGACTACATTCACAAGTACTACTACAACGCGTCCATTGCCGACGGTTACACCTTGCGCCTAATCCGTGAGGAAATCACCACCCAATACAAAATCGAATTGCAAAAAGCCCTTGAAGAAGCCGAAGTGAAAATGGGCGATGTGGATCGCAAGCTGATTTACGCCCACCCAAGTTTTGTTGAGCCCATGCTGACTTACATAGTGAACGATTTTGAAAAAAGCCGTGGCGCATTAAACGATACAACCATTGGCGGCATGGTCATTTGCGACAGCTCAGATCAAGCCAAGCAGATGTTTGAAATCTTCAATGGCGTTTATGCCGAAACGCCTATTCTGTCGCAAACATCCAACTCAAAAACCGAAGTGCTTGAAGTCGCTGAGCCTGCGCCAACCAGTTATGCCGAGTCGGTTAAACAAGCTCAAAAGGTAAAAAACGCCGCGTTGATCTTGCATGACATCGGCACCAAAGAAGAGCGCAAAAACTGGGTAGAAGGCTTCAAGGCCGGCAAAATCGATTTCTTGTTTGTGTACAACATGCTGCTCACTGGTTTTGACGCCAAGCGCCTGAAAAAGCTTTACCTTGGCCGGGTGATCCGCAAGCACAATTTGCTGCAAGCGCTCACCCGAGTGAACCGCACTTACAAAGATTTCCGCTACGGTTATGTGGTGGATTTTGCTGATATTCGCAAAGAGTTTGATGCCACCAACAAAGCCTATTTCGACGAATTACAGTCAGAATTGGGCGATGAGATGGAGCACTACTCACACCTGTTTAAATCTCAGGAGGAGATCAAGCAAGAAATCGAGCATATCAAAGACGTACTGTTCCGTTTTGATACCGACAACATGGAAGAGTTCTGCAATCAAATCAGCCAAATACAAGATCGCGACACCGTACTGGCGCTAAAAAAAGCCTTAGCCGATGCCCGCAGCTTGTATAACCTTATTCGTTTGCAAGGCGAGTATGACTTTCTTGATGAACTGGATTTTGCCAAGCTCAATGTGTTGTATCGTGAAACCAGTAATCACTTGGACTTACTCAATCTCAAAAACGACTTAGAAAGCGGCGAAGATACCAGCAACTTGCTCAACCGCGCATTAGAAGATGTGATCTTCAAGTTTGTAAAAATCGGCGAAGAAGAGTTGGTACTGGCCGACAAACTGAAAAATACTCTGCGCCAAACCCGCGAAGCACTGGCCAGCAATTTTGACCAGCAAGACCCGCAGTTTATTAGCTTAAAAGAAGAGCTAGAGCGTCTGTTTAAGAAGAAAAACTTAAGCGAAGTCACTCAAGATGAAATGGTTGCCAACATCGACGCGCTGAATAAAATTCACGACCGCGTCAAAGAGCTGAACCGTCAAAACAACCAACTGCGGCAAAAGTACTTAGGTGATGCTAAATACACCCGCATTCACAAGCGCTTACAAGAGCGCCAGCAAAGCCAAAGTGATATTAGCGAGTCCGAACGTAAAATTTTTGAAGCACTCGCGGGTGTAAAGCAAGACGCCGACGAGCAAGTGCTCAACAACAGCCAAGTGTTGGATAACGAAAGTTACTTCGAGCGTCAAATGATGCCGCTGGTGATTGGCCGCTTTATGAAAGAACAGCAAATCAAACTTAACGCCGACGCCTCGCGTTACATTAACCACCTCGTCGTCGCAGAATATTTAAAAGAATTTAATACCGGCAGCCAAGCGTGGTAATGCGGGTAACACTGATTAGGAAGTAAACACCAAATGGTTGAATTAGAATTTCAGCAAAAAACCAAAACCCTGATTGATAGCTTAAAAAGCATCTGTGCCAACTATGGTTTAGGTAACGACGGTAACGAATTTAAAATCATTACCCAAACGTTTTTGTACAAGTTTTTAAACGACAAGTTTGCCTTTGAAGCGAAAAAGCTCGACGATAATATTGCCAAAGCCGATAAGTGGGAAGAGGCGCTGGCAGCCATGTCAGAAGACGACCTCGACATGCTGCAACTGCAAATGGGCGGCGACACCGCGCGGCTAAAACCGCAGCACTTTATTAGCTATCTGTTTAGCCAACAAAACGCGCCTGACTTTGCCAAGCTGTTTGATGATACCCTCATCGACATTGCCATTACCAATAACGATGTGTTTGCGGTAAAAACCGATGGTGGCGCAAAAGTGGTGCTGTTCGACCGCATCAGCCAATACATTGCCGACGATTCCAAGCGCGATGCCTTCTGCCGCGCCATAATCAATAAACTGGTCGAGTTCAGCTTTGAGCGTATCTTCACGCAAAAATTCGACTTCTACGCCACCATCTTTGAATACCTGATCAAAGACTACAACAGCAATTCTGGCGGCAAATACGCCGAGTATTTTACCCCTCATGCGGTGGCGCGTATTATGGCCGAAATTTTAGTGCCACAAGACCAGCGCGGCACTGTGCGCAATGTTAGTTGTTACGATCCATCGGCAGGTTCGGGCACTTTATTAATGAACGTGGCTCACGCCATTGGTGAAAACCGCTGTAGCATTTATACGCAAGATATTTCGCAAAAATCCTCTAACCTGCTGCGTTTAAACCTGATCTTAAATAACCTGGTGCACTCAATCCCGAATGTGATTCAAGGTAATACGGTTTGGCACCCATACCACAAAGATGGCAAAGAGTTAAAACGCTTTGACTATATTGTTTCTAACCCGCCGTTTAAGCTCGATTTCAGCGACTTTAGGGATGAGCTAGACAGCAAAGAAAACAAAGAACGATTCTTTGCAGGTATTCCTAAAGCACCGGCGAAAGCAAAAGACAAAATGGCGATTTATTCGCTGTTTTTACAGCACATCATTGCTTCGCTTAAACCGGGCGGCAAAGCGGCGGTGGTCGTGCCCACAGGTTTTATTACTGCGCAATCAGGTATCGACAAAAAAATCCGTGAGCATTTAGTCAAAAACAAAATGCTGGCGGGTGTGGTTTCTATGCCATCCAACATCTTCGCCACTACAGGCACTAACGTATCCATCCTGTTTATTGACGCCAACAATGATGGGTATGTGGTCTTGGTAGATGCTTCAAATCTGGGTGAAAAAGTCAAAGACGGCAAAAACCAAAAAACCGTATTAACGCCAGATGAAGAACAACAAATTATTGATGTGTTTAATGCCAAAGAAGCGATAGAAGACTTCTCTGTGGCGGTCAGTTACGACGACATCCAAGCCAAAAACTACTCATTAAGTGCTGGCCAGTATTTCGATGTCAAAATCGAATACGTGGATATAACCCCAGAGCAGTTTGCAGAGAAAATGCAGGGCTTTACCAATAACTTGGATAACATGTTTTCCCAGTCTCGTGAATTAGAAGCCGAGATCAAAAAACAGTTGGCGGGGTTAAAGTTTAATGGATAAAACAATAGGTCTTGCTTGTAACATATCAACCGGAAAACTAGATGCCAATCAAGCTGTTTCAGGTGGAGAATATCCATTTTTTACTTGTGCTGAATTCCCTGATCAGATAGATCACTTTGCATATGATGATGATGTTGTGCTTGTAGCTGGTAACAATGCCCGGGGGAATTTTCATGTAAGTAGGTACAAGGGGAAATTCAATGCTTATCAGCGCACTTATATTCTAACCGCCAAAGAAGGCTTCAATATTGATTATGTTTATTACGCACTAAAACTCGAATTAAAGAGATTACGGGAAAAGTCACAAGGCTCTCAGACTAAATTTTTGACTATGCCAATTCTCACAGGCATCCACTTTCGCGATATTACAGGTGATGAACAAACAGAAATCGCCAATGTATTAAGTGTCATCGACAAAAAAATCGAACTTAATAACCGTATCAACGCCGAGCTGGAAGCCATGGCGAAAACCCTGTATGACTACTGGTTTGTACAGTTCGACTTCCCCGACGCCAACGGCAAACCCTACAAAACCTCCGGCGGTAAAATGGTCTACAACCCAACCCTAAAACGCGAAATACCGGAGGGGTGGAGCGATGGTACGCTTGGTGAAATTGCGGAACTTTATCAGCCAAAAACAATTTCTGAAAAAGAAATGGCCGAAGACGGAGAATTCCTTGTCTATGGTGCAAACGGAATTGTTGGTCGCTATGACCAATACAACCATGAGCAAAGCGTTGTTGCAGTAACATGTCGGGGCAATTCTTGTGGTGAAATTAACGTAACTCGCCCCTTTTCGTGGATTACAGGTAATGCAATGGTTGTGAAAACAGATTCACATTTCTTACCACCCACATATATCTATAACCTATTGCGTTCAGCTGGCCTTGAGAATGTAATAACTGGTTCTGCACAACCGCAGATTACAAGGACAAACCTAGCTCCAATGAGAATTATTAGACCAGCTGAAAAGGTTCTGACTGGTTATGCTGAGTTTGTTAAACCAAACTTTGAGAAGCGAATGGCGATTTTGGATGAAAATGAAAAGCTAGAAAAACTACGCGACTGGCTTCTCCCCATGCTAATGAACGGTCAAGTCACTGTGAAATAATTTAAGGATGGCGATATGGACATTGAAATTAAAAACTGTAACAACATCACGATGGCCAATGTGGCTATTGTGCCAAGTAAGTTGAATATTAAGTTTGCCCCGAATGGAACCGGTAAAAGTACAATTTCTAAAGCCATCCAATACGCAGTAACAGATGACGAAAAAGCGCTTGCTGATCTTTTACCCTTTAAGTTTCGCAGCGAAAATGTAGATGATATCCAACCCGATGTGCTTGGTATTGAAAATATCAAAAGTGTTCTCTGTTTTAACGAAGAGTACGTGAATAAGTTTACTTTTAAGCCTGAAGAGGTCGTTAGCAATAGTTTTGATATTTTTATACGCACAGATGCTTATCAAGAAAAAGAGCGAGATATAGAAACCTTTACCAGTTTAGTTAAGCAACAATTTGCGAACAACACAGAACTGGAAGCGCTTTTATCAAATTTAAATGAATTGTCACGGGCATTTAAAGTTACCGCCAGTGGTGGTTTGGCCAAAACATCAACCGGTGCAAAGGCGCTCTCTAGTTCAAATAAAATTGACCATATTCCTGATGGATTACAACCTTACCAACCCTTTATTCAAAGTTCAAATTGTGTAAATTGGATTGATTGGCAAGCTAAAGGGCATAAGGAATTTTCTGGCTTATCAGATTCTTGTCCTTTTTGTACAAGTGATGCGGCAAGTAAGAAAGATCAAATAGCAAATGTAAGCAAAGAATACGATAAAAATTTAATTAAAAACCTTGTGAGTGTTATTGATGTTATCAATAAGCTTGGTGAATATTTTTCAGATGCAGCAAGGAAAAATCTAGATGTTATTAAATCGTTAAAAAACGGGCTCGAAAAAGAGCATGAAACCTTTATAGTAACTGTGAAATCACAGATTGACGACTTGGTAGCCAAACTGGAAAAACTCAAAGGCTTAACAGGATTTGATTTCAATGAAGGAGAAAATGTTAAACAAAAATTGCAGGGTTATATAATCGACCTTCAGTTCTTCGATACTTTAAATTCGGTTAAAACCAATGAAACAATATCCACAATAAATTTATCAATTGAACAGCTACTAAAGCAAGCAGGCCCTTTGCAAGGAAAAATTAATCTTCAGCGCAAAGAAATGAAAGAATTAGTTGAAAAGCATCAAACTGATATTAATAATTTTCTTACATTTGCAGGTTATCGCTACCAGGTCGCAATTGTTGGTGAAGGCGAACAGGCGCAGTTAAAATTACGACATATCGATAATTCGACTCATCTTAGCGGTGGAGATCAGCATTTAAGTTTTGGTGAACGCAATGCCTTTTCAATAGTACTTTTCATGTATGAATGCCTAGCTAAAAAGCCTGATTTAGTAATACTTGATGATCCGATATCGTCTTTTGATAAAAATAAAAAATATGCAATTTTAGAGATGTTGTTTCGCCGAGATGCTAGCGATTGTTTAAAAAGCAAGACAGTATTGATGCTTACTCATGATGTTGAGCCTATTATTGATACTCTAAGGTCGGTACGTCGGAAGTTTAGTAACCAAGTTTTTGCGTCGTATTTATGCTTACGAAGCGGGGAAATTAAAGAGCAGCCTATTTCTAATGAAGACATCAAAACCTTTGTTCAAATTTGTGAAAATGTATTTTCGTCTGAAAGTGACCCAATTATAAAATTGATATATTTGAGACGAAGATATGAAGTGCTAGGTGAGCTCGATAATGGGTATGAAGTTCTATCGAATGTGTTTAAAAAACGAGATGATCCAGAAGATTTTCGCATTCCTAGAAATGCAGAAGGGCTAAATACGCCGCTATCAAGTATTGATTTAAGTACTGGTATTAGTGATATACAACGCTTTATTTCTGAACTTCCAAGTGATTATCTATCCTTAGTTACTCTGTTCAGTAATGACGAGAAAATAAAAGAGCTGTATCTACAAAGCAATAATGGCTATGAAAAACTACAACTGATTAGAATTTTGTTAAATATAGAGGAAGTTGAAAATTCGGTGATTAGAAAATTCATCAACGAAACTTATCATATTGAAAATGAGTTTATATTTCAGCTTGACCCAACACGCTTCGACCTTATTCCCGAGTACGTTGTAGATGAATGTGACAAAATTTTAGAAGAATTCAGCGAGGGGAGCTCGAATGGCTAAAGACCTAACCGCTTCATCACATGACCGCCAAAATATCCTTAACAACCGCTACGCGCTGCAACAAGCCGAGCAGCACTTAGGCTTGGGCGGTGTGACCTTTGAAGGTGAAACGGTATTTACCAAGGCACAGGTGGTTGCCTTGTATGACGTTACAGACCGTACTATTGAGCGCTACTTATCCAGCCATGCCGATGAGTTAAAATGCAACGGCTATCAGGTGCTAAAAGGTAAAAAACTAAAGGAATTCAAAGGACTAACTTCTGGTACCGACATCAATGACGGTACCAAAACCACCGCGCTGGGTTTGTTCAGTTTTCGTGCAGTGCTCAACATAGGGATGTTACTAACAGAAAGTGAGCCCGCACGCCTTTTGCGTTCACGTCTGCTCGACATTGTACTGGATGTAATGGCTGAGCGTGTGGGTGGTCATACTAAGTTTATTAATCAGCGTGATGAAAATTACCTTGTCTCTGCTCTGCAAGAAGAAAACTACCGTCGTCAGTTCACTGATGCATTGGATAAGTATGTAGAGGTCAATAAATGGACGTATGCACGCTTTACTAACCTCATATATCAGAGCATTTTTCATGAAAACGCGACTGAATATAAAAAGGTTTTAAACCTAGCAACGAAAACCAATATCCGCGAGACCCTATATTCAGAAGTGCTTAATCTGATTGCCAGCTACGAATCAGGTATTGCTCATGAACTAGAGCAAGCTAGCAATAAGTTAGGCCGCAAGCTTTCGCAGAAAGAGGCGGAGGGGTTGTTTGCGAGTTTTGAAAGTCACCCTCTGTTCAAACCGCTGATTTTGGATGCCAGAACTAAAATGGCCAGCCGCGATTTGTGCTTCCGTGATGCCTTGCATGAAAAGCTGGAAGCTTATATTCAATCGGTACCCGAAGCTGATTTTGATCGCTTCTTAGGTGAGAAGAGCCGTTCTTTGGAAGAGCAATTGAGTGATCCAGAAACATTGGCTGTACTCAAACGCTTGAAAGATCGATAAGCAAAGGAATGTGGCTATGAGCGATTCTACAGACACAGGCTTACGGTTCTTCTATTTCGATGTGGCGCATGCGATTAGCGTTCACGATTGGATCATAGAGCATTCTGGCGGGCTAGCAGGCACCAAAGACGTTGGTCAGTTAGCCAGCCCCTTAGAACACATACAAAATGACTGGTATTACCCAGAAATTGAGGACAAGCTGACTCACTTGGTATTCTCCATTAATAAAAACCATGCTTTTAATGATGGCAATAAACGATCATCGTTGGTGTTAGGCGCTTATTTCCTTGAATTAAACGGTTTTGACTATGTGGTAAAGCGCTTTGCCAAAGAAATGGAAAACATCGTCGTTTGGGTTGCAGATAACGTGATCGACAAGGATCTATTACGTCAGATCATCAGCTCAGTACTTTATGACGACGATTATCCAGAGTCCGTTAAATTGACTATATTTGAAGCGATCGAAGCAGCTAAAGATTACTAACCATTTCGTGGATCATCACGAGATGGTACGAGTATATGGCCATTTAGCATTGTTAATATTAAAATCGCATCAACAACACCCCTCCCGCTACCCGTTAGATCAGCGCCCCGCGAGGGGTTACTCGTTTTTAAGGCTTCTAATTTTTGCTACCGTAATCAGTTACGGCACCAAAATTAGCTTCCATCCACACATCATTCTCCGGCCCACAAAGGTGGTGCAGCAGCGCTAGGTTAATCTGGTGGCTGATCACTTTGCCGTTTCGTTTTTGGCTTTCTTTTTTCAAACCTCTCAGTAATAACCCTGTGCATGATTTTCCTATTTGCTCCGGCGAACTGGGCAGGCAAAAGGCGCGGTTTTGCTGTTTGGGGTGCAAGGTAGTGCGCTTTCCTGTTTTAGAAAAAGGCGAAATGCACCAAAAGATACAGGCGTTGGCAGGTGTGTTTGCTTGCAATATTCTGGTTTGAATCGTGTCATCCCTATTTGTCGGTAATAAATGTGCCGGTAACAAAACCAACCCGCCTTGCGCGTGGCCATCAACCTCAGGTAAAGGCAGCCAATACAGGTTTGGCCATTGCTCGGGGCTTTGCCACTTTTCTACGATCACTTGTGCGCCAATGCTATTTAGCCATTGGTGAATCGGGCAGCCTGGATGCGCTTGTTTAATGCGCGGTAACTGATAGGTCAGCCAGCGGGTTAAACGTTCGGCGGCATTATCGCACTGGCTTAATGCTGGGTAGAGGGTAAACGCGCCATGCCCAACCAGTAAAGCGACCACCTGTTGTATCCATTCTCTATCCCAATCGTTAGCACTTGCCCATAACACGTCACTTATCACCTTGTTGGTTCATCATGCCGTCTATTTTCAGTCGTCGGGTGCAGACGCGGTGGTGAATTAGATGAAAGAAATGGCCATCAAACTAACCAGTCAAATCGGCTTTTTATGATGACCTGTGCGCGGCTAACTGATTGAAATATATCGTCCAATGCGGCTCTGTTTGGCGGTATTCAACTAGTGCAAAAAAATCGAGACGCCAAACGATCGTTTGCATTCTGGGTTTAAAAAATCAAACGGTTTGTACTTTGATGCCGAGGTTGGTTTAGGGCGAAAAAAGTGCCAAACCTTGCTTTGAGCCAGTAATGGCAAGGCCTACCAGCGTTGGATTTCAATCGAGAAGCCAAACAGTAAGTGGTCTAATTTCCCTGTTTGGCGTTTCGATCCAAAAGCCAAACGGATAGTGGTTTTGGCGTATGGGTATAAAAGTATGAGGAAGTGTTCAACGAAGAGCGGCTTGCTAATTTAACTTGGGATTTGATGGAGAGGTGTCTTCCAACTTGAGTGAAGGTTGCTTGTCACTGTTACCCTCAAAGTATTCAAGGGCGTACCCCATTGCCTTGTAGCTTTTCTCGCGTTTTTTAAACATGCGTTGCAGCATAGGGAGGGCGCAGTCCACATAGTCGTGAATGGTGACTTGTGTTTTTTCTTCCGATTCACGATGAATACGACCGGCATATTGAGCCAATGTACCTTTCCATGCGATGGGCATGGCCAAAAACAACGTATCCAGTCTTGGTAGGTCAAACCCTTCGCCTACATATTTTCCTGTTGCGACGACGACTTGAGCCGATTGCAGATGATTGTCAGCGTTCTTGCGTTCCGCAGCTTTCATGGCACCTTTAAGTACGACAGTGCTTATACCCATCTCGGTAAGTCGTGAGTGTATGTACTCTGCGTGCTCTCTGCGCTCTGTAAGGACTAACGGGTGTCCACCATTTTGAACACACTGAGAGGCGTCTGAGACAATTTTTGAAGTGCGCTGTCCATTATCGGCGAGCCAGCGATAGGCATCGCTTATTTTTGGGCGCTCATCTGTTTTTATTAGCTCAGCTGGCGGTATATCGTAGAACTGATGAATCATTACGGTTTGAGTAAATTGCTCATCAGGGCTTTGTTTCACTTTATAGCGAATGGGCCCTGCCGCCATAAAAATGATCTTCTGATGGCCATCTTGTCGCTCTGGCGTTGCTGTTAGGCCCAATACATATTTTGCTCTTACCTCGTTGAGTACCATTTCAAACCTTGGCGCAGACAGATGGTGGCATTCATCAACAATAATGTGGCCGTAGTCTTGGATGAGAGGCGTGATGGAGTTGTCTTTTTTATTAACCAAGCTTTGGTAGGTGGCAATGTCGATAATGCCACTCGGCTTTCTCTTGCCACCGCCTATACTGCCAATGTTTACATCCGGTAGGAACGTGCGCAAGCGCTCTTGCCATTGTTCAAGCAGTTGTCGGCTATGAACCAGTATGAGGGTATTTACTTTGCGTTTTACGATCATGCCGATGGCAGTAACCGTTTTTCCAAATGCGGTCGGCGCATGCAAAATACCGAAGTCATGTTTAGATATTGCGGCCACTGCGTCTCGCTGGTTCTTTCGCAAAGTGAACTCGGGGGTAAGTTTTAATAATGGTCTGCCGATTTCACGCTTATCGTCAAACAGTGGCGAAATATTGTGCTCTTGTAGTAAAGCAATCGAGTCATCGAGACAGCCTCGCGGTAGTGCTAGATAACCGTTTTCAATACGAGCACAGGAAATAAACCTCGGAATGCCATGGGTTGAAAAGCGCAACGCTTGTGTTTTAAAAAACACAGGATTAGAAAAACTAGCTAATCGCTTTAGTCCTACCAGTAGTGGCCCTGGTAACTCGCTCATCAAAAAGTAGATATGGTTGGCCAAGGTAATGGTCACGGTTTTCGGCAAAGACTCTAATTTTATTGGTGCGGCTTTGGCTGTGATTTCCCAAGGAGGGCGGTTGTCTATTAGACCTTGTTCGGACAGTAATAGGGTATTGGGTGAAATGGTTGTTATGAGTTGATCAATACTCGATTGCGTGAGCGTTTTAAGCTCAGCAAGGTACTGCCATTGATCGTCAATCGCATTCAGGTCATTGTCAACAAAGCAGCTACGGCCTGAAAGGCGAGCCTCCTTTTGAAGTGGTAGCGCAATGAGATTGCCAAACCCTCCTTCAGGAAGGACATCTTGGTTAGGAAATAGCCTGTCATAGGAGTCAAACGATAGATTTGGAAATATTTCCATGGCCTTATCAAGCAAAGCGAAACCCAGTGCCCGAGCTTGGTTAGCTGGGATATTGGTTTCAAAAAAGATCCATAAATGCGCTCCGTTGCCAGAACGCGAGATTTCTATCGCGTGCGGAATATCAAACTCTTGGCACGCTTTAGACATTGCTTTGACTTCTTCTTGCCAACAGCCTTTGTCAAAATCGGCTGCCAACAAATAGCACGTATTATCTTTCAGTAAGGGATACAGCCCCACCACTTGATGACCGGTAAGGTGCCTGTAAATAATGCGCTCGTTTAGTTCGCTAAACTTGCGGTGTGAACAGTCTTGGCATTTAATGCGGGGTTTGTTGCAAACCCCGTTTACCCATTCATTATCACAGGCTACGGAATAGCCACTGCGGCCCTGTTGATTTTGCCAACGATTGGCAAAGATATCCTCTCGTCCACGAAATCGTTGTCTGAATAGGGCGACCTTTTGTTCTGGCGTGAATGTCTGTACTGAACGTTCGTTTTGAGCGCTACGCAAAGCCTCTCTTAATGCGAGAAGCCGCTGCTTTTCGTTTTCAAGCTCAGCTAGCATGTTATCAATAGCAGAAATGTTTGAGTAGCGAGCGTCATTCATAACAAACTAATTTTGATTCGCAGCGCTATGAAGCGCGAACTTGCGGTTGCTTGATCAGCGACTCTGCTGGAATACCTAGTCCTTCATGAAGCTTCCAAATCATTTTTAGCGTGAGTGATCGCTTATGGTTTAGGATTTCATAAACACGATTGCTTTTACCTATCATGGGTTCAAGATCTTTAACCGTTAAGCCTTTGCGCTCCATCTCAAACTTTATTGCCTCAACAGGGTCTGGCAAATCCATTGGGAAATGCTTTGCTTCGTAGGCTTCAACTAACGTAACCAAAATGTCCAGCTTTTCGCCTTCGACGGTATCAGGCTCCGCCATCATTAGGTTTTCGATGTCGTTTAATGCCGCGCGGTAGTCGGCATCTGTTTTAATAGGTCTGATGTCCATTATATTTACCTCTTGTTACTACCTTTTGGCTTCAAATCGTTTACACATCAATTTTATCGTATTGCGCATGGCTGCCGATAAACCGTATGTAAACCACCTTGTAGGCATAATTGATCCAAACGACTAATCGGTATTTATTACCGGCAATGTTAAACACGACACGTCCATCTTTGAGGATGCTGGCATTTCTAAAGTCCTGTTTCACATCCGCCGGTGCTCCCCAATCAGCGTTTAATGCATGCCTATACCACGCTAACGTTGGCTCTTTAGCGTCAATGTATTCTGGGCTGTCTTCCCAAAATGTTTTTAAGGTTGATAATGCGATAATTCTCATAAACAGATGTTAGTCCCAATTTGGGACTTTTGCAAGTTTGGTATTCTTGATGCGGTTAGGAGTTGTTACCGCATCCCCAACTGCCCCATTCCTTGGGGCAGTTTAATTTCCTCTTATTCACCCTCTAAAGCTCGGCATATCTAGTGTTGCCCCATTGTCCCAACTGCCCACGGTAAGTGAGTAAATGGGGGCTGCTAGTTTCGCCTGATTGGCTTTTTTGGCATACGGCTGCGTTTGCCATCGAAGAAGGCTAATACTCTGAACCAATAGAGTGATTCTTCATAACCTAGGCTATACGTTGGGCGTGCAGGCGGGATGAGTCCTAGTTTACGTCCTAGGCCGACAATCACGTAGAACGTGAGTTTTAGCGTCAGCCAAGGAGCGAGTACCATGAATACCATCAGGCAATACCGAGTAAGTGTGTAGCCTACGCCATAAGTTTGTTCGAGTAAGGCAATGCCAATACACCAGCCAAGGCCTGCCAGCATGGCTATTGGAAAGGTAATGGGGGCGAGTCGCATCATAAACTGCATATTAGCGCCCTCCGGTGTGGTGTTGTGAAGCGGGCTCAAAGTTCACCAGCGGTTCAACCACATCAGCTACGGTTTGGTGGGCAATACGGCGCTCTTCAAAGTAATCGTGGCGGTCGTAGATGCCCTCAACGCCTTTTAGCTTATGGTTAAGGCAGCGTTCGGCCACGTTGCCTGCAATGCCCAAAGAGGCGGCAAGGCTGCGAAAGGTGCGGCGCAAATCGTGTACGGTGAAGTGTTCAAGTTTGCCCATTTTATTGGGAGGCTGCTTTTTGCGCCCAGGCTCGCGACCAAAGAGCTTAGAAATGGCACGGTTAAGCGTATCTGGCCCCATATGCGGACGATGGCTTGCTCGTCTGGCTGGGAAAACATAAGGCGAGCCACAAGCGCGGATTTGCAACTCGTTAAACCAAGCAATGGCTTGGCGCGGTAAAGGGATGCTGATTGGCACGCCAGTTTTACTGCGTTCTTTGGGAAGATCCCACACGCCTGTGGTTAAATCCATTTCACGCCACATGGCTTCGCACAATTCGCTTTTGCGCACACCCAACACCAAAAACAGGCAGCAAGCGAGGTAGTTATCGCGGCCAAAGCTGTTGATATGGGTGTGAAACACACTAAAGGCGTAGTGAATTTCTTCTTTGCTGAGCATCCTGTCTTTACTGGACTCCACGCCACCGGCATCGTCCACGGTGAAGGCTGCGGCTGGGTTGTTCAGCGTTAAGTCGAGCTTTATCGCATGTCGAAACAGCTGCTTCATGTACATCAAGGTATCGTTGGCAATGGTAGGGCGGTTACTTTCTCGAATGCGCTCTAGCACCTCCCGCACGTCACGTGCGGTCACCTCAGCAATACACTTAATGCCAATGACTGGGCTTATGTCTTTGGTGTAAACCCGATACGGAATCTTGGGATGCTTAAGTCGTCGACTAAGATCGGTTCGATACCAGTCATGGAACAGTTGATCCACGGTTTCAATGTCAGGTAACTCGATTTTCTGTTTTTCTAGAAGAGGATCTATGCCGTCACGTACTTCCTTTCGAAAGTATGCGGCGGCAATTCGAGCGTCTGCCAACGACATTAAAGGAAATTGCCCCAAGGTTGCTTCTCGTCGTCCTTTGGCTGTGGTGTAGCGGATCATCCAGTAAGGCGAGCCTTGTTTGCGGACGCAAAAATATAGACCTTCACCATCTGAATATTTTTTGGGGTCGGCTTTGCTGTATGCAATAACCTGTTTTGCTGTGAGTTTTCCCATGTTTACTCCATAGTTGCTGAAATAATGGAGGGGGCAATAATGGCTGCCCACCACCGATTTGCTTATTGAATCAGCAGCTAACCTGTTGTGGTGGCGAGTTAAATGCGAAAATTGGGTAACTTACTGCCCACCAATTTGCTCACCGCAAAATGCTTATTGAGCAAAAATGAGGGGGCTGCCCACCATTCTGCCCACCACTAAACAGGTAGTTGGTAACGGACATCTGTAAACCGATTTGGACGGGGAAAATAAAAAGCCCTGTATTTACAATCAAATAACAGGGCTTCTAAGATATCCATGGGCAGGTAAAAACTATTCTATATTCTGGATCTGCTCGCGCATTTGCTCAATAAGTACCTTAAGCTCAACAGCTGATTGCGTGATCTCAGTACTAATTGACTTCGAACCCAGCGTGTTTGATTCGCGATTAAATTCTTGCATCATAAAGTCTAAACGACGCCCTACTGCTCCGCCTTTTTTAAGAATGTTACGCGTTTCTGCAACGTGCGCATTAAGGCGATCTAACTCTTCGGCTACATCCACTTTTTGAGCAAGCATAATCATCTCTTGCTCGAAACGACCGGCGTCTAGCTCCACTTTCGCTTCTTCAAAACGGGCTTGCACTTTTTCGCGCTGCCATACCATAATTTCTGGCATCTTAGCGGTTACTTTTTCGACTTCAACCTCAATAGCATCAAGACGCTGTGTAATCATACCTTTAAGCGCTTCACCTTCAGTCGCACGGGCACTGATAAAGTCGGTTAGGGCTTGGTCGAATGCCGCCATAACATCACCGTGAATGGTATCCATATCGGTTTCTTCAGCGGCAATAACACCAGGCCAGCGCAGCACGTCTAGTGGGTTAACGCCGGTAGATTGTCCATGAGATTGCACCCAGTCTGCCGCGTGAAGCACTTGCTTGGCCAATTCTTCGTTTAGACTCAACTTCGTTACAGCCGCATCGTTTGCAGTAAAACGCAAAGCGCACTCTACTTTTCCGCGCGCCAGCTTTTTGCGAAATCGCTCTCTAAGTACCGGCTCTAAAGAACGAAATTGTTCAGGTAAGCGAAAATAGGTTTCTAAAAAGCGTTGGTTCACTGAACGAATTTCCCACACCGCGGAACCCCAGTCTTTCTTGGTCTCTACGCGTGCGAAGGCAGTCATGCTGTAAATCATAAAATTCCTTAAAATTAAATATGAAAACCTGCAAAAACAACGCGAATGGAACGTGTTGTATACAATATCTTCACGGACAGGTTTTCTTGTACTCTTTATATTAGCGCACAAAACCCTATTTCTATACAAAGTTCGTTTTTAACGGTTAGGGGTATTGCGTTATACTTAGCGATATTATTGCGCTGTGCATTATTAAACTTGCTTGTAGCAGATAAATAATGCATTCATCGCCCCCCTTTTAGCATTTACGTTGTGGAGAACACTATGCGTCCAAGCGGCAGAACCGCCAGTCAAATTCGCCCTGTTACAATTACTCGTCAATACACATGCCACGCTGAAGGCTCTGTGCTGGTGGAGTTTGGTAACACTAAGGTGTTGTGTAATGCGACGGTAGAAGAAGGTGTACCGCGCTTTATGAAAGGCCAAGGTAAAGGTTGGATCACGGCGGAATACAGCATGCTACCTCGCGCAACGCACACGCGCAGTGGACGCGAAGCTGCACGTGGTAAGCAAGGTGGCCGTACGCTTGAAATTCAACGTCTTATCGCACGTTCTCTTCGCGCTGCTGTTGATTTGCAATTGTTGGGCGAAAACACTATTACGCTAGACTGTGATGTTATTCAAGCTGATGGCGGTACGCGTACTGCTTCAATTACCGGCGCATGTGTTGCGTTAGTTGATGCACTTACTTTTATGCGCAGCAAGGGCATTATTAAGACCAACCCGCTTAAACATATGATTGCAGCGCTTTCAGTGGGTATCTACGAAGGTATGCCTATTGCTGATTTGGAATACACCGAAGACTCAGCAGCTGAAACAGACATGAATATTGTGATGACAGAAACTGGCAAGCTTATCGAAGTACAAGGTACGGCAGAGGGCGAACCATTCTCGTTCGAAGAATTGGAAGAAATGTTGAAAATTGGTAAGCACGGTTTGCGTGAGTTGTTCGATATTCAAAAAGCAGCATTGGCGTAAGAGGTTATTATGAAAGCGTTTCAGCGAGATTTTATTGAGTTTGCTATTGCCCGTGGCGTACTGAAGTTTGGTGAGTTTACGCTGAAGTCTGGTCGCGTTAGCCCGTATTTCTTCAATGCTGGTTTGTTTAATCGCGGCGGAGATTTGGCTAAGTTGGGGCGTTTTTATGCTGATGCACTTATGGATGCGGGCGTAGAGTTTGATGTGCTTTTTGGGCCAGCTTACAAAGGCATTCCTATTGCAACGACTACTGCTGTTGCTCTTGCTGACTCACACGACCTCGATGTGCCGTACTGTTTCAACCGCAAAGAAGCCAAAACCCATGGTGAAGGCGGCAATTTAGTCGGTAGCCCACTTGAAGGGCGCGTTA
This sequence comes from Alteromonas sp. McT4-15, assembly GCF_020515205.1. Classification (NCBI taxonomy): domain Bacteria; kingdom Pseudomonadati; phylum Pseudomonadota; class Gammaproteobacteria; order Alteromonadales; family Alteromonadaceae; genus Alteromonas; species Alteromonas sp. McT4-15. The sequence continues at coordinate 30,330 of NZ_JAJALG010000029.1, read as the reverse complement.
TGCTTGTTGACGATGTGATTACCGCAGGTACGGCCATTCGTGAATCTATGACACTTATTGAGCAGCAACAAGCCAGTTTGTCAGGTGTGTTAATTGCCCTTGATAGACAAGAGCGTGGTAACGGTGAGTTATCTGCTATTCAGGAAGTTGAGCGAGACTTTAACACGCAAGTCATCTCTATTGTGTCACTTGCAGATGTGGTCGCTTACCTTACTGAACAAGGTGATCACGACGCGCAAATTAGTGCTATCAATAAGTACCGTGAAAGCTATGGCATCTGATTTCGCAAAAGCATTCAGTGATGCGAATACGCATCTTGATGCAATAGGGCTTCGCTGCCCAGAGCCCGTGATGATGGTTCGTTTAAACATTCGAAAACTGGCCGATGGTGAAACGCTATCGGTGACCGCTGATGATCCATCTACGGCAAGAGATATTCCAAGCTTTTGCCGGTTTATGGACCACACGCTAGTGGCATCGCAAACTGATGAGATGCCCTATCAATATGTCATTAAAAAGGGGCGCGCGTAGCGCCTCTTCTATTTTCTAAACATTATTTGCTTGTACTAACGGCTTGCAGTAAAAGCCGCTGTAACGCTTGTTTGCTTTGAGAGCAGGTACAATGTATGTCGCTCATATGTAAGTTCTCACCGCTGAGCATCTTCTTAAGCACAGAAGCTCTAACATTTAACGCAATAAAGTTGTCTTCGTGATCATGCTGTTGTGAAGGCATAATGTTCTCCTCGCTACATGTCTTTTACTTAAAGAATTTTAGTGACAAGCCACGTTTGGCATTGGCAGTGTATTTGGCGGTAAGCCCTTGCTGTCTACACAATGCTGAACCGCGCTTATCAGACGGCAAACAGAAGGATTGGCTGCATGCAGTGGCATCACCGCAATAAGGAGTTGCTGACACTCTTGTAACACCTCGTGAGCTTCATGTTTTTTGTATGCGCGTTGAAGTAAAGATGACAAATACATACCCAAAGCGCCAAATGAAATGATGTCGTTATAGGCGGTGCTAATATTGCTTTTCGACACCGGTTGCAGCGCAGTCAGCACGACCTTTGCTGTTTCAAATGCTTGATAACACATGTCTCGGGCAAACGCGCTTTTGCCTTGTTTATGGGCTTCTTGTGCTTGAATTTGTAAGCTGAGTCGATGCGCGCGAGCGTTAGCTGGGTGTAGTTGTAACCACTTTCGGTAAACAGGGCATAATCGCTGGGAATTCATATTTGCACCTCCTTTTTTTCTTACATTAGTGCAAATGAGAATCATTATCAAATGTAAAGTTGAAAAAATCTATTCCGTTAATCGACAGTGAAATTATCGCAGACTGTGTACGCCCGAAAGTGCTAACGAATTAAATTGGATAGCCACCACAACAGCAATACCACTAACGTAATTGCGATAACGGCTTTCATTCTGTAGCGCTTGATGAGTTGCTCTGCTTTATCACCGGTGTAGTACACCACAGCTGCTAGGCCGAAATAACGCAATGAACGTGCTATCACAGTTGCGAGCAAAAAGAGCCCGAGAGAATATTGGGTAGCACCTGCGGCAAGCATGGCAACCTGGAAAGGGATGGGCGCGATACCCAGTGTCATCACAAACCAAAAACCTTGGTTTTCCATTTTGGTTTTAACGCTATCAAACTGGGATTGGCTAAAAAAGGTGTCTATTGCCCACTGGCCGACAAGATCAAATAGGTAATAACCCAAGGCATAACCAAATACTGCCCCTAAAACACAGCCGATAGTAGCCATTAATGCGATTTGCCAGAGTGATTCTCGTCTAGCCTGCATTAATGGCACCATAACCGCTTCTAGTGGAATGGGTACGATAGTGGACTCGAGAAATGACGCAAAGGTAATGCCTTTTAACATGTGCTTTGAGTCAACCAGTTGCTTGGTTTTCTTTTTTACTTTCTTACCGAGTGCCATGTAACCCTTTCATTTTCTATTGTTTGTAAACAACCCCATCTTTCATTACAAAAGACACCGATTCCATTACCGAGATGTCTTCTAGAGGGTTGCCCGAAACTGCCACGATGTCTGCCAATTTACCTTCAGATAACGTGCCCAGTATGTCGCTAATACCAAGGAGTTCTGCACTATTTACAGTCGCGCTAAGTAATGCATTGGCAGGTGACATACCCGCTTCCACCATAAGCGCAAACTCTTTGGCATTGTCACCGTGGGCTGAAACTCCACTGTCTGTACCAAAAGCAATTTTCACGCCTGCCTTATGAGCACGTTCAAAGGTTTTTTGAATTAATGGGCCTATGGCAGCCGCTTTAGGTCTAACCAATTCTGGGAAAAAGCCATCTATTTTCGCTTTTTCAGCGACGAACTTACCTGCCAATATGGTTGGCACGTAGTATGTGCCTTTCTTTTTCATTAGTGCGCGAATTTCATCGTCCATGTAGGTGCCGTGTTCAATGGAATCAACGCCTGCTTCAATAGCGCGTTTCATCCCTTCTTTACCGTGGGCGTGGACCGCTACCGTCATGCCATAATCTTTTGCGGTTTGCACAATGGCGTCGAGTTCATCGGTCATAAACTGCGGGTTTTGGCCGCTTTTTGCCACGCTCAATACACCGCCAGTAGCGGTAATTTTGATAACATCTGCACCGTCTTGATAGCGAGCTCGCACCGCTTCTCGAGCTTCCACCTCTCCGTTAACTACGCCTTGTGTTGGCCCGACATCAGGGCGCAGTAAATGCGCAAAACCATTACTTGGATCGGCGTGTCCACCCGTTGTAGCAATCGATTTTCCACCGGTATAAATGCGTGGGCCGGTTGCAATGCCTTTTGAAATCGCATTGCGAAGTGCAATTGTTTCGTTATAGCTATCACCTAAATTACGCACTGTGGTAAAGCCAGCCTCAAGTGTAACTTGTGCATAGTTTGCGCCGCGCAGTGCATAATCTGCTTCGTTAAGAGAAAAGCGTTCTAAATAGGTTTGCGGGCCGCCGTGTTGTGATGATAAGTGAACATGCATGTCCATTAACCCCGGCATAACAGTATGACCTTTTAGGTCAATAACCTCATCACCTTTACCGGCCTCAACAAAGCCCTTTTGAATGGCCTTAATCTTGTTGCCATCTACAACGATAGTCACCTTTTCTAGCAGGGTTGAGGATGTGCCGGTAAAAGCTTTACCTGCGTGAATTAAGGTGTCGGCTACAGTACTAGTGCAAAGCGATGAAAGACTCAGGGCGAGTCCTAGCGATAATAGGGTCTTTTTCATTGATGTGTTCTTTTGGTTGTTTTGTAAACTATAACGAATGTGTTGCTAATTAGTACACTTAATTGCGGTTATGCGTTTACTTCACCAATAACGAACGTGCTATTGCCACTTTTGATAGAAAATTGCGTGCCAGTTGCCGTGGTAGTTTCCTCTGCCTGTTCTAGCAATTGATAATAGACATTTTGATGAAGTCTGGCCCAGAGGTTGCGTCGCACACAGAGGTAAGGAATAGCTGTGGCATCGGCATCTTGAATTGCTTTTGGTGGGACGCGAAGCGTTAATTGAGCAGGGTCGTCTAGGCGTATTTCATCGCCGGTTTGTGTGGTGAATAAGTAATAGGCCTGATTAGTGTCTTTGGCTGTAGTTTTCTGCCATTGCGTGACCAAAAAAGGCGTATCTTCAACCGTAATCCCCACTTTTTCTACTGGGGTAACCAAAAAGTAATTGTCGCCTTCTCTTTTGAGTACCGACGCAAATAATTGAACAAGGCTTGCCCTACCTATTGGGCTTCCTTCATAAAACCAGCGGCCATCTAATGCAATTGTTAGATTAATGTCACCACAAAAATCAGGATCCCATTTTTCGACAGGCGGCAAAGAGCGCGTCTTAGAAGACGTGCCCTTTAACTGCTGTTGAAATCTAGTTAGATCCACGCTCTTCAACCAAAACTTTAAGCTCGCGCAATTTTGCTTTAATACGACGCATATTATCTGGGCCTGTTCGCAATAATTGCTTTTGTGGCTCATTAAGATTTTCTAAACGTTCATCAGCATATTTATAAGCAACTGAGTCGGTGTACACTTCAACCGGCACAGGCACTTCTGGCGTATCGAGTAATTGGTCAATGGCGTCTAACAGTACTTCATTAAAGTCCTGGTCAGGATTACCAATTTCCGCGTATTTGGCTTGGATATCGCCTTTATAAATAGCATAAACGTTTAATAAGGCTTCGTTGTCAAACGATTCCAGCATATCCACATAGGGGGTATAGCGTTTGTAACTAGCGGCATCAATCCACTGTTTACCCGCTTGCGAATAAACGCGGAAACTTTGTTCAGGAGGCGTGAGTAATTGATGGTTTGGTGCCATTTCATTGTTGGCCAAATTAGTCGCTGAAACGACAAAGCGTTGCAACAAACCTTCATTCACTAACATTCGATTGACGGTGTCTTCATCGGCCGAAGAACTGTTAATAAGTGACGACTTGATCGCAGGGTCACTCGAATCTAGTGGTTCAGGCTTTTCGTCAACAACCTCTGGAAGGGGTTCAACTTCGTCTTTCTCTTCAAGTTCAACAGTAGGCGCAACAGGTTGTGTTTCGAATACTTCTGGCTCTATGGTAGGCGTTTCTTCAGGCTGAACGACTTCCGGCTCAGGGGCTTCTACCACCTCAGGCTCTTTGTCGCTTGGCCAAAACACTACAGCCAAAATAACGATGAGAAGAACACCAACAATAATAAAATGTGGGCCTAACGATTTCTTTTCTGACGACTCGCTCATATTGACTCCGCTACGAAAACTATCCTTTTCTAATACTATCAGAGATAACACCTAATATTAGAAGTTCAAGCAAGAGAAATGTTCCCTTGTTGTGTAAATTCCTCTTTTCATGAAGATTTAAACGTCAAAAAGCCACTTTTCGATTGCTTTTATGTCGTAATTTGCGAATTAACCATGTTCACTGTAAAAGAAAGTAGCCGTTTAAAATGTAAATAGAGCAGCTATTTATAAAACAATTGTTTAACATTTGTGCTTGTATAGTTTAATGTATTGGTATGACCGTAATATTATTCGCTATCCCACTGTTTTTTCTGTTAATTGGCATTGAGCTTTATGTCGATTACAAAAGAAAAACGGGGCACTATCGCACGAACGACGCCATAACCAGTTTAAGCGCTGGGGTTTTGTCTCGCGTCGTTGCCATCGGCCACCAACTCATTCCGTTTACCATCTATGTTTTAGTATACGACGCCATTGCGTTGTTCTCCTTGCCAGATGCATGGTGGGTATGGGTAATTGCTTTTGTCGCTTACGACTTTTTTTACTATTGGAACCATCGAATGGGCCACGAGATGAGTATCTTGTGGGCAGCACATGTTGTGCATCACTCAAGCGAAGACTACAACCTTACTACAGCATTAAGACAAACCAGCGGTGCCTTGTTTAGTTGGGTGTTCTATCTGCCATTGGCTTTAGTAGGATTTGAGCCCGAGATGATTATTACGGTTGGGGCACTTAATTTGGTGTATCAATTCTGGGTACACACGCAGCATATCAAAACCTTAGGCTGGATGGAGTACGTCTTTGTTACGCCGTCTAACCATCGCGTACATCACGCGCAAAACCGCGTCTATATTGATAAGAATTACGGCGGGGTATTTATTCTTTGGGATCGCCTTTTTGGTACTTTTATTCCCGAGCTTGACGAGGAGCCACCGGTGTATGGAATACGCGGTGCACTTAGAAGCTTTAACCCTATATGGGCCAACTTACAAATTTACAGTCAATTAGCGAGGGACAGCTATTACACTCGGTCATGGAAAGATAAATTCCGCGTATGGTTTGGTCGCACAGGGTGGCGACCTGAAGATGTATCTATGCGCTTCGTGCAGGAAAAAAAGCCGTTGAGTGAATTTAAAAAATACCATCCAAAACTACACAAAGCGGTAACGCGCTACAGTCTTGTTCAGCACCTGATTATGCTAGGTGTAACGCTATATTTATTGCTAAATATTAATGCATTGCCTACTAGTCACCAACTCATAGCCGTTGCAACTGTTATTGTTATGAGTATTCAAAATGGGTTCATCCTGTCTCAGTCAAAAATGTCACTGGCAATGGAAGGACCCCGTCTACTCGTATTTCCACTGATGTGGGTCGCTGGCGGCATGGGTGTTGCGGCAATTGTTTATACTCTGTGTTCGTTCGCAAGTTTATTCATGTTAGCTAATGCCGTGCGTCATACTCAGCATCGCCCACCGCTTGAAGAAGCGGTCCTGCCCACTGAACCTGATAACCTCGCCTAACGTAATTACCTACTACGCTAGGTAAGCGCAAAGCATTATTTCGTAGCGGTATGTCCCAACGTTTAACATACCGCACGTCATGTATTATAAACCACAGTGCATGCTCTAGCGTTAAGCTTAATGAGGTATGTATGCATAAGTTCTATTTTAAAGATATTGAAGATACGCCGACGGCAATCGATTATTTGGAAGTGCAATCTTATGAGATGAACGTTTATCTTGTTTATCTTTCTATTGGCGATAAAAGCGGTATGGTGTACGACACAAAAGACAAACCAATGCGTTTTTTTAGCGCCGGCCATATTCGAGAAGCATTTGCACATTGCAGCGTTGCAAAAGCGGTCATGAAACACGACACCCCTTACGATGAAATGATAGGTAATCCACCCAAAAGTGCTGAACAAATGGCGCTGCCATTTAGTATGGATCTTCCCTATTAGTGAACCCTGCCCCATAGCACCTTTGTCGCCCTATGGTATCGAAGGTGTTAGCTAGGCGTTGTTTACCTCAAGCCAAGGCGCAGCCGCTTTTCGCATATCAACTCTTGCGCTCAAACGTTTGGCGAGTAGGAATAGCCCGCCTAGTTTGCGGTGGATAAATAGTGCATCTGCAGGTGGCGTATGCCAAAAGTTATGCTCCATAGTAAGCGTCATCCCTTTGTCATGTAACCGAGTAACAAGGTCGCTGTTGCCAAAATCATAAGGCTCGTCGCTTCTAATTGCTTCACAGGCTTCCATGCCTATGTTGATAACCGCGGTAACTTGCGCTTCGCTATGACTGTCATCAATTAAGCCAATGGCCATTGCTGCGCGTCGCATTTCTTCAACGTTATTGTCTGCAGCGCTGTTTAACAATGCTTGATAGTGCACTGCAATGGCGTCGGGTACTTCTCGAGTCGCACCAAAATCAAGTAATACAATTTGCTGCGTTTCACTTTTGTATTTGTAATTGGCTAAATTAGGGTCACTTTGCAACAGCTTGAAATTAAAAACCTCGTTGAAGAAAAGTGCCATGAGCGCTGTCATTAATTTGTCTCTGACTGCTTGGGGTTCACTTTGAAGAATATCCAGATCTACTGCCTCGATATAGTCCATGGCAAGTACGGTATCAGACGTTAGTGGAGGATAAGTAGCTGGAATTACAAAATACGAGTTGTCTTCTAAATAACTGCGATAGCGCATGAGCATGGTTGCTTCACGCTGGTAATCGGCTTCTTGATGTAACTGTAGCTTAGCCTCGCTAAGCAGTGGCGAGATGTTCAGTGATTTTGGCACCAAACCCGTTAACTTAATCAGTGACGCTACATTATCAACATCACTGTCGATACTCTTTTTTACGCCGGGATATTGCACTTTTACGGCTAGCATTTTGCCATCCATCGTAATGGCTTTGTGAACCTGACCTATAGACGCTGCAGCAACAGGCGCGAAGGAAAAATACAATAGCGATGCTTGCCAGTTCTCGCCCCACGATGCTGCTAATGTTTCGATGAGTTGAGTTTTGGGCATAGGATCGGCATCTTCGCGAAGGCGCCCCAAAATTACCGCAAGTTCTGGGGGGAGAAAGTCGCCTGCATCCATTGAAATAAGCTGGCCTAGCTTCATCGCTGCACCACGCATGGTCGCGAGCTGATCGGCAATATTACCAATGTTTTTAGGGGTTAATAGCAGTGACGACAGTACAGGCTTCTCTCCTTTGAGCAGTTGCCCGGCACCTTGTGTCACTACGCTTGTCGCTATTTTTCCGGCCAGTGTGCCCAATCGGGTGACGCGAGAGAGCCGAGAAGATGGAATAGCCTTGGTAGGCCGAGAAGTAGGTTTATCTGTCATACGCTAACTCATAAACAATGTACCCTTTTACTACGCGAGCAAGGGCGTTCGTGATTACTCTAACTTACGACAGTAGTATAACGGCTTGTGTCTTACATCAACTGGGAAATGAACTGGATAACAAAACCTACAACGCTACCATAGGCAAAGCCGGCCCACCCGCTTGCATTGCGATATCGCCACAGCGAAGCACCAAAGAAGCCGCACCACAACATGGCAGAATAGGTAGCAATGAGGCCACTGCCCATACCGGTATTAGGCAAAAACAGCATGATGATAAACGTAAGCGCCATTGCACCGCTCAATAGCACCCACATGATGTTTTTCTTGTTTGCAAAGGCGTTATTGCTGGCGTTAGCGAGCTCAGCTTGAACAATTGGCGTCTCTGGCGTATCGCTACTTTTAGCGTTAGTTGACCTACGCTTTCTTTCACTGCGAGATTGAACGCGTTTTGTCGTCGTGTTTATTGAAGAAGCTACGCTGTTGCTCATACTAAGCCCTTACGTGTTTATTTACCCACACTAACGTTAGTGAAGTTAACCCAAAAACACTATACGACTTCAGTCTCACATACTTAATGTAATAAAAAAGCCCGCGACTTAGTGCGGGCTTTCAATCTATTAACGACGTGCTAATAAGTTTAGTGTTGATGGCCTTTAAAGCTGACCTCAAGCAAATTCACGCTGTCTGCAAACGTTAAGGTTTTTATATCGCCTTTACCTTCAACGTTTATTGTGTTGACTTGTTTTGGCCATAAGTCGCGCAGCGCGTCATGGCGAATCTTTAAGCCTTCAAGCGCTGGTGGCTCAGCGGTTTCTTGGTATACCCAGAAATGCTTGCCTTCTACTTCAAATCCAACTTTAGCCAGTGCCAGAGGTTCACCTTCACTATCTAAAATAGCGAAATGCTTGGCCACATAGTCGGCAAATGCTTGCTGAGTATCTATGTCATCCATAATATCAGCATGCTTGTCGAACAAGGCTTTTACCGCGTGTTCAGCATCATGAAGATTAAAGCGGTGCATGACTTCAATGTTTTCAGTGCGTTGATTAAACAACACTGTGGTAATGGCGGCCTTAATTTGATGCGCTTGTAGCTGTGCACTAAACAAGCTAGCACAAATCACTGTTAAGACAATAAGACTGGCAAGCAGGGCTGAAGTGCCCTGCTTTAAAGCCAAAGACAACTTATTCGTCATCTTTGTCCTCTTCTTTGTCTTCGTCTTTATCTAGCTCGGTCTTTGAATCGTGCATCAAGTCGCGGTACTCGTAAGTGTTGCGCGGCTTATTCTTGTACGCTTCAATACGCGATGGGATGATACGACGTGGGTAGTGGTTATTTTCCACATCAACGTCTGCTGTTTCCCAGTGCGGGTCAACCGTTACGCTAACTAATTCTTTGTCTTTGTCCGTCACGATAAGCTTGCTTACCGCTTTAGGAGTGCGACGCCAAATCTCCGCTGGAATGCGCATCTCTTCTTTGCTGCCATCTTCAAATGTCAGTTCAAGAATAATAGGCATAACCAAACCACCTTTGTTGCTAAAATCTAGCACGTAGTAGTTTTTGTCTTCCTTCACCGCGCGCTCAAAGGCTTTACGTTCCCATGGCTCAAGACCTTTTAGGAATTTCTTGTATTTATTGCGCTCTTTGTTGGTTACGGTGTAACGGTCGTTTTCGTCGTAGTAATCGCGGATATCTTCAAAACGATCAACCCACAGTTCTTTACCTTCTTCTTTATTGCGAATATCGGTAAGTGACTTTGGTTTTTCCATTTCAGCATCACGCTCACGAGCGAAGTCGATATCTGGATCTTCAGTGTCCAAACGCAGCTTATAAACGCTGTCTAGGCTAATGTCTACGTGGTCAGTGGTATAGAACCAGCCACGCCAGAACCAGTCTAAATCAACACCTGATGCTTCTTCCATTGTGCGGAAGAAATCTGAAGGTGTAGGACGCTTAAACATCCAACGTTGTGCGTATTCTTTAAACGCGAAGTCGAACAACTCACGGCCAAGAATGGTTTCACGAAGAATATTTAGTGCAACGGCTGGCTTGGTATAAGCATTTGGACCTAGGCGCAATACCGAGTCAGATTGCGTCATAATAGGTACTTGCGTTTGAGACTTCATATAGCCAGTGATGTCACGTGGCTCAACACCCCAAGGAATGGTTGGATCCCATTCGCGACCTGCTACACCGTCTAGGAAGCTGTTAAGGCCTTCATCCATCCATGTCCACTGACGCTCATCAGAGTTAACCGTCATTGGGAAATAAATGTGACCTACTTCGTGAATAACAACACCAATGAGGAAGCGCTTCTCAGCCAAAGAATATGTGCGAGAACCGTCATCGCGAAGCTCAGTACGTGGGCCGTTGAAGGTAATCATTGGATATTCCATACCACCAACTGGACCATTTACTGACTGTGCTACCGGGTATGGGTAGTCAAAGCTAAAGCGGCTGTATACATCCATGGTGTGGATGATGGATTCGGTAGAATATTTCTGCCAAAGCTCACCGCCCTCTTTCGGGTAGAATGACATTGCCATAACAAGTGGCTGTGTGTCACCGCCCTGCTGATAGCCGCGCGCATCCCAAGCGAATTTACGAGACGATGCCCAAGCAAAATCACGAACGTTGTCAGCTTTGAACGTCCACGTCTTGAGCTTAGAGGTACCTTCCTTCTCGTTTTCAATCGCTTCTTCAGGGGTTACGATGAATACGATACGGTCTGCTTTTTCTGCCTTCTTTAGACGGTCGCGTTGTGTTTTGGTTAGTACGTCTTTCGGGTTTTGTAGTACACCCGTTGACGATACGATGTGGTCTGCTGGTACAGTAATATCAACTTCGTAGTTACCGAATTCTAGCGTGAACTCACCACGGCCAATAAACTCTTTGTTAGTCCATGCTTCGTAGTCGGTGTATGCCGCTAAACGCGGGAACCACTGTGCAAGCAAGAAGATGTCGTTGCCGCCTTCGCGCTCATCATCTGGGAAGTGCTCGTAACCTGCACGTGCAGATACCGCGTCTTCTTCAACAATGTTAAAAGCAAAATCGATATCAAACGTTACTTTCTTACCAGGCGCTAGCGGCTTAGCAAGGTCAACACGCATCAAGGTGCCAACAATAGTGTGACGTAAGTCGTTACCTGACTTATCTTCAACGCGAGAAATAGTGTAACCAAGCTCATTATCATCAACGAACTGCTGACGACGCAGTGCACCCATGCTCAATTTAGCTGGTTTGTCGCCACTTGCTGCTTGGGTACCTGGACCGCGGTTGCCAATGCCGCCAAATGTAGTGGTTAGCGCCGACATAGAGTCGTCGCGGAATTTGTTTTGGTCTAACTGAATCCACAAATACTTAAGGGTATCTGGTGAATTGTTGTGATACGTAATGGTTTCTTTCGCTTCAATACGGCGCTTGTCTTCAAGTAGCTTTACGTCAATGTCGTAATCTACTTGTTGCTGCCAGTACTGATGTCCCGGCTCACCCGCTGCGTTACGGTATACGTTTGGTGTTGGGAGAACTTCGTCCAGCTGACGGAATTTATCTTCAAAGTCGCCTTTAGTTTGTTTAATGGCGGCGTTTGCACTTGGAAGAGAAATCAGCATAGACAACACTGGCGCAAGCCAGATTAAGTGTCGTTTTGCGGTGCTCATGCAGGTTCCTTGCAACTTGTAAGTTAGAATTGTTATAAAATAACACGGCTAGTATATCGGGCTAGGCAAATGAATCCAGTTTTTGACCGTAAACTAACCATCTTTTAACGCAAAAAATCTGTAACAGAACGTTTTGCATCACACGCCAACTGTCGTATTCTTGAGCTCTTGTTTTCTTTTTACTTCCCGTTATGAATCGTTTCTCTTGGCAGCGTGCTGTCATCAAAGTTGGTAGTGCCCTTATTGCACCAGAGGGCAATGAGTGTAGTGGTCGTTATTTACTTGCGCTGGCACGTTTTATTACTGCAAGTCGCGAAGCAGGCAAAGAAGTTATCCTAGTTTCATCAGGTAGCGTGGCCGCAGGGCGCAGCAAAGTGAAAGTTCGTCACAATGCGTCAATTGCAGAAAAACAAGCTATGGCAGCAATAGGTCAGACCTTGATGATGGCCAACTGGCAGCGTTTTTTTGATTTTCCGTGCGCACAGGTATTGCTAACGGCTGACGACCTGCGCGACCGCACGCGCTACGTGAATATCAAAAATACCTTACGTGAAATACTTAACCACAATGCTCTTCCCATTGTGAACGAAAACGACACCGTTGCCGTGAATGAGCTGAAAGTGGGTGACAATGACAACTTAGGGGCATACACCGCGCTAGTAGCCCAAGCTGATACCCTAATTATTTGCTCTGACATTGATGGGTTGTACACCGCCGATCCGCGTAAAGACCCCAATGCAACGCTCATTCCACAAGTCGATACAATAGACGCAAGTATTTATGGTCTAGCCGGGGGCGCAGGCACGTCAGTAGGCACAGGAGGCATGCGTACCAAGATAGAAGCGGCAGAAAAATGCACCAACAGTGGTATTCAAACGCTCATTGTTAACGGTAGAAAAGGTGACACTTTCGATGCGTTAATTGAAGGCAAGGTACCTGGGACATTGTTTAGCGCCAGTAGTACTCCAGCGAATGCAAGGCGCTTGTGGTTAACGCACACCTTGAAAACGGCCGGAAAAATAGAAATTGATGCTGGTGCAAAAGCCGCGTTAGTGCAAAAAGGCGCGTCGCTTTTGCCGTCAGGGATCACCAACGTAACGGGGCATTTTGAACAAGGTGATGCCGTAGAAGTGGTGTGCGACGGTCATATTGTGGCGAAAGGTCTGTGCTTGTATAACGCAAAAGACTTAATGGCTATAAAAGGGAAAAAGTCGAAAGACATCGCCAATGTGTTAGGTTATGAGACAGCTGACGAGGCAATTCATCGCGATGACATGGTGCTTTACTAAACGCACCCTAAAGCACGATGCCCAATTTCAATGCCTAACTAAAATGCCCATGTTCTATGGTTAGGTTAAATGCACCAAGGAGCAGTATGACTGATATCACGCCAACACTTGCTGACTATCCTTATCAGGTGACTATTGCCACCCGTTGGCAAGACAACGACGCTTACGGGCACATCAATAACGTGGTGTATTACGGTTTTTTTGATACCGCGGTAAATCGCTTTTTAATTGAAGAAGGCGGTTTAGACATTCATAACGGTAAATCAGTGGCCTATGTTGTTAGTAGCCAATGTCAGTATATTGCGCCAGCCGCTTACCCTGAAACCATTTATGTTGGTTTGCGCGTGGCTAAAATTGGCCGAAGTTCAGTAACCTATGGGCTGTCGGTCTATGCCGGTGAAAGTAAGCGACGTGTTGCTCACGGCCAGTTTGTGCATGTTTTTGTTGATAAAAAGTCAGACAAAGCAATTCCAATTCCCGTAAAAATTAAGGCGGCACTCGAGTCGATATGTGAAGTGCTATGAGCAAGCCAAATGTGGTTTTTCTTGATGCTGAAACGCTGGACTTAGATACGCTTGATACGCATGCCCTTGAATCACTGGATGCAAACGTTACCTTACATGACCGCACGCAATCAGAAGAGGTTATCTCTCGAATAGCGGATGCCCATGCCCTTTTAGTGAATAAAGTGGTATTGAATGAAGCGACCCTGGGTCACGCAAAGGCCCTTCGCTATATTGGTGTTACTGCTACCGGTATGAACAACATCGACCTTGAATTCTGCCGCGAGAAAGGGATAGAGGTGAAGAATGTTGAAGGGTATGGCACTGACAGTGTGGCTCAGCACGCTGTAACGCTACTGCTCAACTTGGCAACGCAGTTTGTTAATTATCAGCGCGATGTGACAGAAGGTGAATGGGCACGCTCTGCGCATTTTTGTCTTAATCATCGCCCTGTTGTCGAGCTGGCTGGCAAGCATGCGGTTATTGTTGGTCACGGAGCGCTTGGTCAGCGCGTGGAAAGCCTGCTCTGTGCATTGGGAATGCGCGTGAGTATTGCTGGGCGCCCTGGTAAAAACGATGATCCTAGACCTTCGCTTGAAAGCTTACTGCCAAATGCCGATGTAGTATCACTGCACTGTCCACTTACTAAAGACAATGAAAAGCTCATTAATAAACGCACGTTATCGTTAATGAAATCGAGCTGCTTTTTAATTAATACCGCCCGCGGCGGGTTAATAGACGAAGCCGCCTTGCTTGACGCACTGATACATAATCGCATTGGCGGCGCGGGTCTTGATGTACTGTCGGTTGAGCCGCCTCCATCTGATCACATTTTGCTTAATGCACAGTTGCCCAATTTATTGATAACGCCACATAATGCATGGATTGGCCAAAGTGCAAGACAAACGCTTTTTGATAGTGCCATACAACAGCTTGCGCATTTTTTACAACGCAATTAGCACGGACAAAATTGGTTAATGAATAACGCTACTCTTTTTTCGTTGTGTTGCTTGATATGGGGTTCTACGTGGATTGCGATAACCTATCAAATTGGGCATACCTCTGAAACCTTTGCGATTGCACTTCGCTACTTATTGGCTTCCGCCTGCTTAGGAGCGTATTGCCTACTAAAGCGTCTGCCGTTGGCGCTTCCCGTTCATGTGCACATTAAAATGGCCGCGGTGGGCATATTCTTATATAGCCTTAATTACACCTTACTGTATCTTGCTCAAGCCCATATTATCAGCGCACTACTGGCACTGATGAGTTCGTGTATCATCTACATAAACGTGGTGTTACGCCGCTGGTGGTTAAAAGAGCCTATTCGAAAAGAAGTCGTTGTAGGGGCCACGTTCGGGCTTGGCGGCATCATTTGTTTATTTGTGCCCGAGTTTTCAAAAGTGTCGATGGATGCCGCGCTTGCAACGGGTCTTGGCATCGCTTTTGTAAGCTTCTTGTGTGCGTCAATTGGAAACGTTATTTCTGAGCGTATTCTTACTGCCGGCACACCGGTTATTCAGATGAACTTTTATGCGATGTCCTACGCCATGATATTGCTTTTTATTACGTCATTGTTGCTGCCAGGTACGTTAGTTATTCCAAGTAGTACAAGCTTTTATCTATCATTGGTTTATCTGGCACTGTTTGGTTCGGTATTCGCGTTCGGCGCGTATATGAAACTGCTCAAGCAAATGGGGGCTGATAAAGCGGCCTATGTGGTGTTGGTGTATCCCATGGTGGCGCTATTGATATCAACCTTCTTTGAAGGGTATCAGTGGACCATGCTATCTGTGGTTGGCGTGGTGATTGTATTGATGGGCAACGCGATAGCCATGGGGAAAATTCCACGCTTTATGCGCCGCCCATCAATACCAAACTAGGCGCGGTGTAAAATATTACTACTTAAGCGCATTAATTTTCTTGTTTAGCTCATAGGCAGGTTCGGTCACGATGGCTTCCAGCGTTTCAATGCGCTCCATGAGTTTTTCAATTTGCGCGTCTTTTTCTTTTAATCGCTGCGCTTGCTGCGAGGCGTTGGTTGCAATGAATGGATTGCTGCACTGACCATTCATCCAGTCGTTTAACCGCCATTGAAATTTAGCATCAAGATAACACGCTAAGAGCGCAATAGATGTGATACCGCTTAGTAATAATACAAGGCTTAACGTAGACATTAGGCTCTCCCTCGTTGTGTTGACTATGTCTTTATGTGTTTTGGCAACGCCTAAACGTAGAGTTTGGGGCTGTTGCACCGCTTTCGTTATCACTAGTCATCGCCATTTAAAAAAAATTACAACGATTTTAAAAAAAGTGTGTAATAAATTTCGTTACACGCTGACTGTATAGAATAACCGCGTTCTTAGAAGGCTTAAGAATAAGGGAAGCGCTGCGATGAAGGTTACGCTTGCTGAAAAGCATGCGACATACCATGAAGAACATTAGGCTGAATGTGGCCTTAAAACTAGGTTCATGAATTCTGAGTTTTACAATGCGCAAAACAAATAAAAATAAAGGATAGGATCCACCAGATTGGGGCAAGGTTTCGAAGCGGTTTTTTCACAGTATGGCGCATTGCTAAGTAGGGTAGCGAACAGTTACGAGGCAAATCCTGCCATGCAACAAGAGTTATTACAGGAGATTGCTATTGCAGTATGGCAGGGGTTGGCGCGCTTCAATGGTGATAGCAGTGTAAAAACCTATATTCTCAAAATAGCCCATAACCGCGCAGTGACTCACGTGGCAAGCCAAGTTAAACGTGTAGATACTCACCACTACGACAGCGATGAGCTGGGGTCAGATGGTTATTGTAGTGCACAGCACTCACCAGAGGTGGTGTCTAGTCAGCAGCAATCATTAGAGCAGTTACTTACTGCGGTTCGAGCACTGCCCTTGCAGTCTCGACAGGTGTTGACCTTGTCGCTTGAAGGGTTGAGCTACGATGAAATTGCCGAAGTTTGTGGTTTAACTAAAAATCATGTGGGCGTTATTTTAAAGCGTGCAAAACAAAGTGTGATAAAGGAGGCGCCCCATGCGTAATGACGGTGATGAAATGAACGATGATCTATCCGCTTTGTGGCAAACTCAGCCGGTAAGCTCAATAGATTTAACGGCGGTTAAAGCTAATTTGCGCAGCGAGCGAAAAAAACAGCGCGTGTTTATGGTGGTCGACTCGCTCGCACTCGTACCTGCATTGGTCATGTTGTATACCTATTGGGATAAGCTCACGCTCACTGTGCAGATGATAAATCTCTTTATTCTTATTTTTGCTATTCCGTTGCTGGGTTACCAATTGTGGTTAAGGCGTGTTGCGGCATTTTCAAAAGATAGTCAAACGCTTGATCATTTGACGCAGTTGACCAAACAGATAAAGAACAACGTGAAAATAGCGTTTATTACCAAGCATTCTGCCTGGTCTGCAATTGTGTTTGGGGCGGTTTTCTTTGCTGAGCGGTATTTTTCACAAGAAGTGCCTCCTGAAAAACTCGTCAGAATGTCTCTAATAATTGCAGGTATTAGCGTAGTTATGATTGTGTGGGGTGTGTGGGCACATAAGCGCCAACAGCGCTTTGAACGACAACTAAACACCTTACAGGAAATGGCTAACCATCGCCCTCAATAAGGCGATGGTACCTATTCGTTTTTCTCGTTATCTTTGCTGGTGTCGCTTTCTTCATTCGCGCTTTCATCATCCTCGTCGTTAGAAGATGTTCTATTGTCGCCAAGGAAAAATTCATAGTATAAGTCCAATGCGAATTCGGATTGGTCTTCCAACGTGGTTTGAATGGCCTCTAAATACAAGCTGGGCAACAGTTGATATTTGAGCGCCAAATCTGGCGGAAGTTGACGACGACGCAGCGTACTGTTGGCGTCGTTGTTACTTAGGCCCACATCTACGTTGTATTCAACGGACAGCCTGTCATTAATTTGCCCTGTCACCGACAATCTATCTTCGTTGGTGCTTAAGCTGAAGTCATCAATACCCAGCGCATTACCGACTTGCCCGGTAAGGGTTTTAGTATTCGACAAACCAAACCCGAGTAGTAGGGCCGCGTAATTCGGGTCTGCACTGGGTGAGTTGGGGCCTGAACCTGTCAGCAAATAAGACAATACACTCTGCTGGTCCATAGCGGGTTCTGAATACAGGTTAATACTGGGTGAGTCTGCAGCGCCATCAATGCGAATACCTGCAATAACATCGTCGTCGGTTTTTGCTGGGTCGCGAATAGCTTCTACCAGCAACATGGGTTGGTCGATGGGGCCGTTGAACTGCACTTCACCGGTTTGAATAATGAGCTTTTGTCCATACGCATTATAACGACCGTTAAGTATTTGTAGGTCGCCGTAGCCCACCAATGCCGGCTGCGTATTCACACGGATGCCTCCGTGCAGGCTGGCAGTAAGGCCAAATGCCTCTAACTTCACTTCTTCAGTTTTGGCTTTGTCGATATTGACCAAAACGGACGCATGTACAATGTCTAAAGGCTCTTCACGTTGTGGCTCGCCTCTCAAGTGCACGTCCTTCGATGGCGAAACAGCGCTTTCAGGTAACGACTCTATTTCAATGCGAGCCCATGGAATATTGATATCACCAGTTACATCCACTTTCTCTTTGGTGGCGATTACTGTGATATTGGGAGAAAGTCGCAAGCGGACATTAGGTTGGCGTACCTCAAAGGCATTACCTTTTAGGGTTAAATCAGCACTTGGCGTGGCAGACCAATCCAAGGTGCCTTTCAGTGAGCCCTTACCACCGCCTAATACAAACTTTCCATCAAGCTCAGCCGTTTGACCGTTAAGCACCACTTGCTGCTCCCAATCAGAAAGGGAAACAGGCGTATCTTGAATATCAATAGCGCCATTACTTATGCTTAGCTCACCGGAAAGCGACGGATCGTCTACATAGCCACCCAAGGTTATCTTGCCGTTTAATATCCCTGTTAGGGTGCGTATTGCGGGCGACAATGGCTTGAAGGGCGATACGTCCAATCCTTCCATTAACAGTTCACCCTCTAACGGTTTTCTGTCATCCAGTGGCCGTGTATTTAACGAAAGTGTGGCATCACCAATATCTTCGCTGGAAATTAACGAGGTAGAAGTAAGCTGCCCTTGCTTAATACTTCCGGTAGTTTCTACCGAGTTAATGGTTAACGTCAGTGGTCTTTCTTGGCCCAACTGCCATGGCGCAGCGCTAAGTGAAGCAGTAAAGGTCGCATCAATTGGATCGTTAGGCGAATAGCTACCTTTGGTGTTTACGTTAAGCGTTGCACTAGATGGCGCTGACACGACATGAGGTGCAATTTCGCTTGCCCACAAACCCACGGGAAGTGCTGACGCGTTAATATCCCAACTTGCGCGGTCCTCTTGATAGTTTACGTTTGATATACAAAGCTCTCCCTCTTTGCGAGAAGACCAGCAGTGCGCGCTAATATTAGCGGTGACAGGTGCAGTACCAATATCGACATCAAAAGGTTGGGATAAGGTCCATTGCATGTTGGCCACTTTTAATTGTGTCTCGCTTATGCTGCCTTTCCAATGGTTGTTCTGCCATGCTCCAGCTAACATCAGTTTTACTTGATGCTCTGGAACATTAAGGGCGATGTCTGCTTTATGATCCGTGTACGCACCCTCTATTGCAATGCGCCCATTTATAGGGCCTTGCTCTGCCATTGCGGCTGAAACGGTTGATGACACGCGAATATCGTTAATGTTTATTGCACCATCTGCACTAGGGTTTTGCCAAGGTCCTACGGCTTTTATATTACCTTTGATAGCGCCAGAGACTTCCGGATAAAGGGTCTCAATTTGTGCAACATCCACATCAACATCGGCGTTAAGGTGGCGCTTGTTAAGCACTTGAGCGACGGCTCTAATCGTGTTTTTATCTTGCTGAACACTAACGTTAGTGACAAATAAGTCACTGGGGCCTGAGTAAACCGCATTTCCTTTCACGTGGAGCTGCTTTCCTTGCAGTTCACCTGCAATGTTCATATCTCGAAGACTTACATGCAGGCCGCCTTGTGCTGAGTACTGCAATATACTGTCAACTTCACCCTTTAAGCGCGTTGGCGCATATTGACTGAATCGGGCGGCCGACACTTCGTTGAGTACCGTCTTGCCTTCCCACGCAATAACCTTGTCTAAATACAATGTGCCCGAGTTCACCAAACTGCCTTCTAGGGCTTGAATATTGGCTTGGTTAACATAAATGTTGTGTTTTTTAAGCACCACATCAAGTGCAACGGGCACGTCGCCAATATCGGGAAGCGTCGCTGCGCCGTTGCCTTTTAAAATATAATCTCCCATGGTGCCAGTAAGTGATAACTCGCCGGCTTTAAGCGTTGCGTCTTCCATGGTGGGAATAGGTTGCTGTGCCCAGGTCGCAGTGAACTCCAGTGGCAATGCGTCATTAAGCACGTTTGCAGTTACATTAACGTTAGCCTGAACTGCGCCAGTGGCGGCAACAGACAGCGACAAATCATCGAGTGCGCCTTTGGCATCCAATGTCACTACTTGGTCACTATCGCCTAATTTGGTTTTTACCTTAAGGGCCGATTCCAGCGCAAAGTTGTTAGCGAGAGACGCTTGAATACTTCCTTTTAGCTCAGCGTCAGGGTGTACAACAATAAGCGAATCAACTGCAACATCATTGCCTTTGAAACTCGCATCGCTAAGCGATGCCATCTTTATTTTTTGTTGGCTATTGCCTTTCACATAAGACACATCTTCAAGAAGTACGGTACCCAAAGTGATTGGCATAGGTGCGCTTATCGCAGGTAATGAAGGTGCGCTGTAACTTAACGAGTAAGAGACCGGTATTGCAGAATCTGAAGAAGCCGCGGCTTCTGGCTTACTTGGCGCTGATGTGGTTTCGCTCTCCTCAACGAGCGATATTGCTATGCGCTGAGCGGCTAGACTCTCAAGTACAATAGCATCATTACCTTCAAACCCTTCAAGGGCGAGTTCCCCTAACGCGATATCTGCATTTAATAGCGATAGGTTAATATTGCTTAAGGTTAGCGTAGTAACCTCGATAGGCAATGGCAGTACTATTTCGCCAGGCTGTGCTGAAGTATCTGCGTCGGTTGGGGCTTCAGACACTTGTGTAATGCGTGCATCGCTTACAGCTATATCGTTAGCACATACACGAGGTTCAAATAAGCAGCGCCATGTTACATCCACATAGGCATAACCAATGTCTACCTTCCACTGCGGATTGTGCCACGTGAGGTTAGTAATGGTTAGGTCGTCGGCGAAGCCGCCTTCAATGCGTTCAATCGCTAGATTAGGTACAAAGGTGTTAGCTATTACCTTTACTGTTGGGCCACCCAACGGGCTGATCAAAAGCGCATAAATAGCCACCACCAGCAAGATTGGCGATGAAATAATAAAAGAGACCGTACGTTTTTTCATAGTTCAGGTCCCAGCATTAGGTGGAATTGCCACGTTTTTTCGTCAGGCGCAATACCGCGAGCAATATAAAAACGCACAGGTCCGATTGGTGAAAGCCAATGAATACCTGGCCCCACGCTGTAGGTAAGTTTGGTATCAACGTCGTTTGTTGCCGTACCTACATCAACAAAAGCAGCAACTCGCCAGTTTGGTGAAAACAAATAGGCATATTCGATACTTGAAGTAGCTAGAAATTTACCCCCAATTGAGTCGCGAATAAGATCGCCTGTGCCTGGGTCTATCACTTCCGCTTTGGGTGAAATTTCACGAAAATCAAAACCTCTTACGCTTTGGTCCCCGCCTGCATAAAAGCGTAATGATGTAGGAACTTCATCAAAGCTGTTGGTTTTAATCGCGCCCAATTCGCCACGCACGGTAACGCGGTGAACATCATTAACGGTGTAGATAAGCATGGCTTCAACCACGGCTTTGGCAAAGTCGATGTCTGAGCCCCATCCTTCCTTGCCAGCTTGTGCGAGCATTTGTAAGTACATACCATTGTTGATATTCAGTTCGGCATCTTTTTCGCGGTAGGTTAACGAGTATCCGGGTAAAATAAGTGACGTGGTATTAGAACTTAGTTCGCCTTGGTCATAGGTTTCCCGCAAATATGTGACTGAGCCATCATGCTGCCAAGGTGACTTATTCTTTTGCCAATAGCGGTGACCTGCAAGTGAGAGTGTTTCACTTTCAAACGAGGTATTACTGTATTCGATGAACTGATAACCCGCCTCGATACTGGCGTAATCTTGCGTAATGTTCTTCATCGGTATCCGATAGTCAGCAGTAACCGATTGTTCGGGCGCCGAAATAAAAATATCTGATGAAATAGAGTGACCGCGACTATTCACCCAAGGACGCTCCCAACCCAAACGTACCCGCGGCCCGGTATCGGTTGCCGCACCAATAGATGCATTAAATGAGTCGGTTGGCCGATGTAGCAGTGATACTTCAATAGGGACAAGTAGCCCATCAGCTTCGCTTACCACAGGGCGTGCAATAACACGGGTGAAATACCCCGCTTGGTTTAAACTACGGTTAAAATCTGTCAGCACGGCTGATGAGTAAGCGTCGCCAGTACTAAAGGGTTTAAGACGTTCAATGATGGCGCGTGCTTTATCTTCACCGATAAACTTTAGCTCGCCAAACTTATACTGCGGCCCACTTTGCGCGATTAACAAAACGTTAGCCTGTTTTTCTTCTCGTACTAAATCTAGTCGAGTGGCTTGCCAGAAATAGTCGAAGTAACCGTTAGACAAGGCATAGTTGAACATGGATGACTTAAATGACTCGTAGACGGTTTGATCAAGTACATCACCCTCTTTGAGTTTAAGTGAGTTAAAGCGTGCTCTAAAGGCCTTGTCTTCACGCCCAGCACCAATAATTTCTCGCGTTACTTTGTTAATTGTGAGAGGTGCATTAAGGGCAACGGTTACCGTAACATTGTCGCCTTCTCCGACCGATACACTGGTGTCGCTGTTGTAATACCCGAAAGGTTGTACTGCTTTAGCCACTGTGGCTGCCACTTCATCTTGCCAATAAGGGTCGGTCAATAGGTTTTTTTCAACGTCTAAATTACCCAAATGCACGCGAATATTGTTGCGTAATTTGTCTTGCTCAACGCCTTTTATATCGTAGGTAATAGAGGCTTGAGCCCAGCTGCATGTTGCTATGAAAAACAGTGCCAAAAGCGCGCAACATTGCCTAAACATCTTTGCTTTGTACCCAAATGACGTGGGCTGATAGGTAAGAAAATGAGGTCGATATGTCACGACGCCACGGCGGTTAACTGGCATGAAAAAGCAAAATCCTTATGGTAACGCAAGGTGGCGGTACTCACTGTGAAACAGATAAAAATCCATGTTTTGAACAAACACAATAATAACACAACAACGATTTGTATCTGCAAACTTCGACGAGAGATCAAATTTACGCGGTCACAATCACGGATACCTCATTAATGGCAACTATTGTGGTCTTTGTCTTTTGCGTTAGTATACTCGCTTAATTATGAGGTTAGAGCGTGCTCTTAGTTCCTTAATAAAAATAATAAACAGTGTTTACAGCACTATAAACAAGGATTGTTATGCCTACGTTGAAACTACCAACCCATTACTGGGTGATTATCTCTCTCTTGGTTTTGCTAACACGTTCTGCTTGGGCAGGTGATACCGCAAAAGCCGATAGTAATGTCTTGCGAACGTTTGAAGCTTTTAGTGCTTTACCGGCCTATGGGACACCCGCCCTATCACCAAGTGGCACAAAGCTCGCCTTTGTACAAAATGTATCTACGCCTGAAGACCTTGCTATTTTATCGACTTATGACTTAGTTGAAGGCAAGAAGCACTACCTACTGCGCTCTGACAATGAAAAAGTAAAAATTCGTTGGTACAAGTGGGTGAATGACGAGCGGCTACTTGTGAGTGCTCGTTATCAAACACGCCGAGGTACAACCAAGGTACATGATACTCGACTGTTGAGCATGCGCTTTGACGGTGGTGGAAAAGGGCCGTTTAATCTTATTCGTTGGAATAGACTAAGACAAAAATCAGGTAACCCGACACATATTCCTCAGTTCCATGATGATGTAATCGACTGGCTTGATGATGACCCTGATCACATATTACTTCAGCTAGATGCCGAAGCACTGGGCCTACCTACCGTGTACAAAGTTAACGTGAATACGGGTACAACAAGCCGCATCGAAAAAGGAAAGAAAAAAATACGAGACTGGCTCACTGACAGGCAACACAACGTTCGCGTTGGCGTTTCGCTCGACTTCGATTCAGGCGAACGCAATGTCTATCTAAAAGAGGATGATGATTGGCGCACACTGTTTTCATACAACGCGATGCGTGAAAAAGGGGAATACCCACTCGGATTTGCAAAGGACCCCAATATTCTTTATTACCGAGGGTATAAAGGCGATTATCAAGCCATATTCAAGCTTAACCTGACAACAAATGAACATACTGAGGTCTTTTCAGATGAGGGCTATGATGTAAGTGGCAGCCTAATTTACTCATCGGTTACTAACGATGTAGTTGGGGTGTGGCACAATGGCCGTCGTTATTGGGATGACCGTTTCAAAGGACTGCAAAAAGGTATCAATAAGGGGCTACCTAATTTCGAAAATACCCTAGTGAGTTTTAGTCGAGATGAGCAAGTGTACCTTGTTTATTCTGAGTCTGATGTTCAACCGGGCTTATTTTTTTTGGGAAATCGCGAAAAAGGGTCGCTTGATTTTGTTTTCCAGCAGTACCCAAAAATTGATGCGGCTGCACTATCTGAACATGAACTTATTAAGTACAAAGCAAGAGATGGTGTTGAAATTGAAGCGTATTTAACTTTGCCCAAAGGCGAAGGCCCTTTCCCTACGATAATTCATCCTCATGGCGGGCCGGGTGCGCGAGATTTCAGCGGGTTTGACTATTGGACTGCCTATTTTACCCACAAAGGCTATGCGGTTTTACGCCCGAATTTCAGAGGCTCAAAAGGATACGGGTATAGCTTTTCTCAAAGCCAGATGAAAGGTTGGGGCCTTGCTATGCAAGACGATATTACTGATGCGGCAAATTGGATGGTTGAACAAAGGTATGCTGAGCATGGCAATATGTGTATCGTCGGCGCTAGCTATGGTGGTTATGCCGCTTTAATGGCAACGGTTAAAACGCCTGAATTATTTAACTGTGCAGTCAGTTTCGCTGGTGTGAGTTCATTGAAGCATATCGTTATTCACTCGCGAAAGTTTCTTAATAACGAATTTGTTAAAAACCAAATTGGTGATGACTTCGACGACCTAGAAGCGCGTTCTCCGTACTACAATGCTAAGGGTATCAAGACGCCAATATTGCTGGTTCATGGCGATGAAGATCGGATAGTACGTCCACTTCAAAGCCAATATATGGCTGAAGAGCTTGAGGATTACGATAAGACGTTTAAGTATGTTGAACTAGAAAGTGGTGATCACTCACTTTCGATTCAGCGCAATCGGCATCGCTTTTTTGAGGAAATGGATGCGTTTTTAGACATGTATTTACATCAAAAGCCCGCAGCGAATATGGAAACTCAATCGGTTTCGCAGAGCGAGTAAACCGTTAAAGCCGCTAGATTTCGCGACAGATATAGTGATTGTTGGCGGCTTTTTGACCATGGATAGGTTATACTGTGTACTCTGAAAGCGCGTCTTAACGCGCTTTTTTATTCCCTCACATTTTTCTACTTCGAGATTTTATGCCGCAGACATCACAAAGCGTATCTGAGGATACGGCAGTTGTTACAAAGCCCGCGTTGGGTTTGTTCGAATTTGTTGCCTTGATGGCAACAATGACATCCCTTGTTGCGTTGAGTATTGACGCCATGCTGCCTGCGCTTATACAAATTGGTGATGCGCTTAATGTGTCAAATCCAAGTGAAACTCACCTTATCGTTACGGTGTTTTTTGTAGGCATGGCGTTTGGCCAAATGTTCTTTGGACCGTTTAGCGACAGCCGCGGGCGCAGACTGACTATTTTGGTGGGACTGTGCATTTTTGCACTAGGTACTTTTGTATGCATGATGGCGACTAATCTTGAAACAATGCTGGTGGGGCGCATTATTCAAGCGTTTGGCGTGTCTGGGCCACGCATTGCCTCGATGGCCATAATCCGCGACCTTTATGTGGGCGACGCCATGGCTCGCGTCATGTCATTTATTATGATGGTATTTATATTGGTGCCAATGCTTGCTCCTATTATTGGGCAAACGGTAATGGACTTATTCTCATGGTTCCATATTTTTACGCTCTTTTTAGTGGTCGCTACTATGTCGGGCTTGTGGTTTTTCTCGCGTCAAGGCGAAACACTGCCCCGTGCAAAGCGCAAAGCCTTTTCATGGGAGGCGTTTTTCGCATCGTCTAAGTTTATTCTTACTCACCCATCAGTCATGGGTTATACCTTCGCAATGGGCTGTATTTTCGGGGCGTTTCTTGCGTACTTAAGTGCCTCGCAAACCATCTTTACCGTGTATTACGATATGGGTGAGTGGTTCCCCTATATCTTTGCAACCTTAGCGTTTTCAATTGGTTTGGCATCGTACTTTAATGGCACAATGGTGATGCGTTTTGGTATGCGTAAACTATGTCGCTTTGCCCTTAAAGGCGTGAACATATTCGCTGTGGTGTATGTTGCATTGCTTTATGCTTACGACGGACTTCCTCCTATCGCACTGACCGTTGCCGTAATGTTTGTTGGCTTTTTCTTTGTAGGTATTCTGTTTGGCAATTTAAACGCCATGGCCATGCAGCCACTTGGTGAAATGGCAGGTTTAGGCGCAGCCATTATCGGCTCTTTCTCTAGCCTTTTTTCAGTGCCAATTGCACTGTTTGTCGATAGTTTTCTAACAGGCAGCCTAATGCCAATTGGGCTGGGCTTTTTAGTGTTCTTTGCGCTTGCTTATGTGTCTGTGCGTTACGCTGAGCGCGTACGTGATTGCGGTGAGTAAGCGGTGGTAACTTAATTTGTAGCAGTCGGCACTGAGACTCGAACACTATCAGCTACAATGGCTACGTAGCTCTCAATATTTTTTCCAGATGATGATATTGAATCAGCAAATAGTTTGAAGCTTAGTGTGCTACCAACTTCATCAACGACAATTTCATTTATTTGATCGTTTGGAAAGTTTGTATTATCCATAAACTCTATAGATTTAACGCCAGAAAAAATTAATACACCGCTGTCAGAAAATTTACAATGAGAGTGTACGCTGTTTGATAATTGCGCCATCATCACAATCTAAGGGTTTCTGGAATACTTTCTTTTCAACTCGGTAATGTCTTTTTCTTCATTCTCCTTTTTAAGTGAGAGACCTTCGTAGCTCAGGCTAATCTTGAAGTTGTCCATGTTTGGCGTAAACTTTGCCCGTTTCCTATCTTGCATTTTTGACAGTTCCCTGCCCATAAAAGCCCCTGTGTGTCGGCAGTGTCTAGTATACTCCTGTTCATCAAACAGTATATACAAGCGCGCGAGGTAATAACGATTTAGATATTGAAGTTAAAGCAGTTGAGATACTTGACGTGCATTAGGAACATCGAGACAGTCACTCTCTATGGCCGATAGGTTGCCTTTTTGCGTTGAGCGGGGAATAAATGGGAACTCAACCTAATTTTTGAACATAACAAAAAACACACTACGTTACAGGTTAGTTATTTTACCTATGCCAAGGATGGTGTGTGATGTATACCATAATTCCGGTTAAGGTTAACCCTCACCACCGAATTCGAACAACACTTTTGTTATGCTGCAGGTAGTAAAATCATGATACGAAACTTTAGCCAGTATACAGACCACAAGCGCATGCGAGGAATGGATAAAGCAAAGGCCTTACTTAAATGAGCCTGACATCTAATTTAAAAGCTCTAAGTATCAATGCTTTGGTTTGAGGGTTATCTCCATCCTGAAAACCGAGTTTTAATTCCCAAAATAAAGCAAAATGACCCAATTAGCCTCTTTCGTAAAAGTAGCACCAAGAAATTCAACTCCAAACAATCATAAATACAAAATCGAACTTCAAAAGTTTTTTCTTATGTTGGGTGTCTTTATTTTCTGATGCCATCAAGGCGCTGAGGTTCATGAAGACAAAAAGCTAGCGGATAAAAGAAAGTCCGCAGAGTGCGGGCTTCTTTAGCGTTTTCTTTAGTTGCTAGCGAGCATTAAAAACCTGATAACTAAATTTCATTCCTGCACCCTCAACGATGCCCGAAACCTGATTTAGAAAACCTAAGCCGTTCTCATCCGGTGGGTACTTGCACACTAAACTAATAAGAACATCACGACTTTGCGAATCGGGATAAGTATCAAGAATTTCACCACTTTCTACAAAACTCAGATAAGTGTTGAGCTTTTCCTGCAGCATTAGTAAATGCTTATTATCGCCCCATTTAAACCGATCTGTGATTGTTAAAACAACTTCTCCTGATGAGTCATCGACACCAATTGCATCGACAACTCCAGTCTGATCTATAGACATTTTATACTCTGCTATGGCCTAACTATATTCACTTTGGTGGGTGGTATCCGGGTGCCTCCTGGGAATCCCGGCTTACCTTTACCAACAACAACCCCGCCAGTTTGTTGTATTTCAGGAAACGCTGCTCTTTGATTCTTAGCTAACTGAGTAGCTGCATTCTTTGTAACATTAAATTATTGCTGCGTAAGCTTACTCTTCAACTCTTCTAAGACTTGCATCATAGCCACAAGTGGATCAATCTCATCCTGAGAATAGATGCTGCACGAAGCCATATCTTCTGGATAGTTAAAATTCGCATAGACTTCTTGCAGCCTATTAAGCTTAGTCTGCTCATCTTCATTCAACTCAGCAATACCAATAAGATGAGCCAATCGCCATTTATCCAGGTCGTTGGTGCCATCAGATTGCTCCACCTGATTCGTTATCAGGTTTAACAACTCATCATCCCCCAGGGTTTCTCCAGTAGCTATTATTGCAACGTCCTCATCGTCATTGCCGTTGACTAGAACATCGACAGCATAATCAATTACATCCTTCCGACTTACCCCACCTTTCCCCAATCCGAGCAAAATAGTTGACCAGCACAAGAGACCAAAATTTATCAATATCTTAATTGGCTACATGATATTGTTCCCTATTTCTTAGGAATTTGGTTGGGTAGACCAGTAACTGTACCGCCGGGTATGCATCGTCGATGAGTAACATTGCCTTGATCAACAATCCACTCAAAAACACCATCAACTCCGTTATTGCTACCTTGGATCTGCCTTAATTCAGATGTCCGAACAACTTTTTCGTCCAGTCCTTTGGTTGGAATGTCAAACTTGACTGCATCACCAGCATAATTATCAATAATGTCGTTGAAACCGTGCTGACCATCAGGGAGTTTATTAGCGCTTCCCGTGCGAGGCTTGCCAATAACAGAGTTGTCTACATTCTTTGTAACAACAAATCAAGGAGTCGCATCGTAACTCTATGTTGCCGGCACAGCCTCCAAATCTAAATCCTCATCAAGAATCAATTCTTCATCGGCTTTCAATATTACGAAGTCAGTCTGCACTTTGTTAAGCCTGATATTTATTTCAGGCATATCGCCATCATCAAACTGAAGAAACTCAACCTGCAATGAATACTTTCCCGGACTTATCTCCAAAGGAGTTGAATCTGAGATACTCGCAATTTCGATATTCCCATCCAATGTTTCAAAAGGTACCTTGAACGCCCGAACTACGTGGTCTTCTATATCAGGAATAGGCTCGTTGATGAATAAATTGATTTTATGATCGCCCTCATCTGTAAGTGCCCGAAACGAGGCGCTTCCATCTCGCCAAGAAAAACCCTGAGTGACATTTCGGTCACTCCAGTCATTAAATGGCTGTGAGAGGGAACTCAAAAAAATACAAATCTGAGAATATGACAAATACATCTGCAAAACTAAGTTGGCCATTAGTCCACTACCCTTATTCTAACTTTTTCACCGTTTGCGAGACCGCGACAAGCATTACCGATGCAAGCGCCTGCACCCATATTGTTTTTGGGACTGATTGCTCTAACACTCGCTCCCGCACCTCCCTCTTTGAACATCGCGGGAGGGTACTCGTCTAGTTGTTTGCCGGGAACTTTAGGCAGACCACCAATTGATGCCTTTCTGTTTGCGTCAGCCCCATCGCGAGCTATTGTCAACACATCTGGATGACCGGCTTTTTGTGCGTCAGCTATATGCTCTGCCGCTTCACCGTATTTGGCTCTAGAAATGTCTACATTCTTTGTAACATTTGAAACTACGTCAGCGCCTTTATCAGCAGTTCTAGTCGCTAGACCCAACCCCGTTGCCCCAGGAATTAAAGCCCCTGCTACATCAGCTCCTAGAGCAGTGAGATTCTCTGCTCTGTTTGCCCCTCCATTTGTAACTTCATCGTAGGCTAAGGTAGCAACATCATAGAGAATAAAGCCAACATCAAGGATTGTATCTAAAATTTTCCCTGTTGGGTCTTTATGGTTGATTGGGTCGTTGGCAACGTAGGTATAAAGATTCATCTGATCTTCATAACCCACAGGGTCAGTTTGTAAGAAGCGACCTAGCTTTGGATGATAAATCCGTGCTTTGTAGTAAAATAACCGGGTTCATGATCCAGACTATCCCTAGCTCAACGAATTAATATTAAAGGGTTTTTCTGCTTTGTGCGAATCGGATAAAAGGCTGTTCACCATAATCCCTGATGAACAGCCTGACTTTCGTGAAAAATGCAGATAGCTGATTAAGCATCATTGAAAATGCTCTGACTGCTAAGGGCAGACGGATGTGTTTTGCTATA
>NZ_JAJALG010000028.1:0-56648 GCF_020515205.1 Alteromonas sp. McT4-15 | reverse complement strand
GTAATAAACGACTTATAAATTGAGTTTTCTTTTTATTAATACACATCATACCTTGTGAATTTCTCACGTGTACACGGTTGATGTGTAAATGTACTATGTATGATAAATCTATTTGAACCATAAGTGTCTGCAAATGAGCAAGGAATTCCTTTCATTTACCTCAAATGACGTCGAAATTACCGACATAAAGCCAGTGTTTCGTGGTTTCTTTACCATGAACGAGTATCAATTTAAGCACAAATGCTTTAACGGCGAATGGAGTTCCACTGTGAAACGCGAAATTTTTGAGCGCGGTCACGCGGTAGGAGTACTGCCATACGATCCGCATTTACAAGAGTTCGTGCTAATCGAGCAGATAAGAATTGGGGCACTAGCCACTTCTTCAAGCCCCTGGCTGATAGAAATTATCGCAGGGATGATTGATGAAGGGGAAACAGAGGAGTCGGTCTGCCACAGAGAGTCATTCGAAGAGGCGGGAATTACACTAGATAAATTGACCAAAGCGCTGAGCTATTTATCGAGTCCAGGCGGTACGACAGAACGATTGCATATATTTATTGCCAAAACCGATGCCAGTAAAGCGCAAGGCATACATGGCCTTGACTCTGAGTCAGAAGACATAAAAGTGCATCGCGTTAAAGAGAGTACAGCACTTGAATGGCTGGAAAATGGCCATATTGACAACGCCGCGGCAGTAATTGCGCTACAATGGTTCTTTATGCACAAAACTCAACTCCTGGAGCAATGGCAGACATCGTGACTCAACGTAATAACAGAAAGTATGTACCTCATCTTCCTTCTATGCAGGCTTTGTGCGAGCTAAACTACTCGCATGTGCTGCGTATATTGCCAGATTGCGATACGGAAGATTTAAGCTATGCATTTTCTGTTGGTAAAGGGTTGTCTTACGAAATTCGCATCGTAGAGTCTGCGCGCTACACCAGTACACTTAGTATTGTGCAAACCACTAAAGAGCTTCCTGCATACTTAACGCCGTCCATGACGGTGCGTCTTTATCACGATGCTCGCATGGCCGAAGTGATAAGTAGCCAAAACACGGGCGCATTGCAGCCGTCATACGATTACCCTAATTTAAAAATGCGGCAGCGAAACGAAAAGCATATGGTAAACATCTTTTTGGCTGAGTGGCTGAGTTTTTGTCTTCAACATGCCTCAAATATAACGTCTGAAGCGTGATTACTCTTATACAAATTAGTGACTGTCATTTACTGAAAGACAAAGATAAAAGCGGCTATGATGGCATTGCCCCATTTTATGCGCTTGAGGGTGTGCTGCGTGATGTATCTCAAACGCTAAAAGGCGCAAGAAGCTTAAGTGCCGATAGTGCAATTGTATTGGTAACGGGCGATATCAGTGGTGACAATTCAAAAGAGAGTTACATCCACTTTCTGTCATTAATGAAACAGTATATCGAAGCGCAAGGCGTGTCGTGGTTTGCCATAGCGGGGAATCACGATAACAATGTGCACTTTGACACATTATTAACAGACCATATACTAACAGCAGGCTCGCCTATACATAGCGCCAACTGGCTTATTCACGGCTGTGATACAAGGCACCCTTACGATAAACACGGTGCTGGGGGCAGTGTAAAGCAACAAGACGTCATTGCGATAGAAAAAGTATGTGACGCTAATCAAGCCGCTCAAATACTTCATCGTCCGTTATTTCATATAGTCGCGTTACATCATCATGTTCTTCCTTCACAGAGTTGGATGGATAAACACGCGCTAGCGGGGGCTGAGTATATCGAAGCCTTGGTTTCCCGTCAGTCGGGTATAAAGGCAGTATTGCACGGGCACGTGCATTCACCCATTCGTCAGCACATCGGTGAACGTGGCACGCCATCATATGGATGCCCGTCAAGCTGTTGGCAGTGGGCCATGCAAGAAACGTTTGGTACCAGTGAGGAAAGCCCAGGCTACCAGCAGTTTACCCTGTGCTATGATGGCACAGTAGAAGTAAATGTAAGACGCGTTGCCTATAAAAAGCACTAACTCAATGCCCCAGAAGTCCAATACAAAGGCATTGAAGAATAGACGTGACTGACAAGCCTATTTACAAGAAAGGCACTCAACGAAAACAAGAGAAGCAGTATGCAGCATATTTTATATCTACATGGTTTTTTAAGTTCACCCAAATCGGTAAAAGCGCAAGCAACCAAAGCGTATTTTGAACAGCACCACAGTGACGTTATGCTGCATATTCCTGAACTATCAAACTTCCCTAGCCAAGTGGAAGCACAGCTGCTGGCACTTATCGAGTCCACCCCTGCATTGTTAGAAAATGGACTCAAGCTTATCGGCAGTTCTATGGGGGGATACCTTTCTACGTTTTTGCTGGAAAAGTTTGGGGGCAAAGCTGTGTTAATCAACCCAGCGGTTAAGCCTTACGAGCTTTTGCAAGATTTCATCGGCGCTCATCAAAATCCGTATAGCGGCGAGAAGTTTGAAATTATCGAAAGTGATATGCATGTCATTAAAGCGCTTGAAGCATCAACGCTTAAAGATGAAGCCTGCTACAAAGTATTGCTGCAAACCGAAGATGAGACCTTAGATTATCGCTTGGCCGCACAAAAATATGCTAACAGCGAACTAGTGATTGAAGAGGGGGGCGATCACAGCTTTATCGGCTATGAAAACCACTTACCAGCAATTGCGAGCTTTCTCCTAAAATAAGCTCATTGCCACTATCTACAAGCCCTGCTACCATCGTTTTATTACGTTTGTTGCTGGCTTAAATAACAACCATAACTATGTCAAATCAATACAATTCAGATGCTATCGAGGTCCTAAATGGCCTCGACCCCGTAAAACGTCGCCCCGGCATGTATACCGATACGACCCGTCCTAATCACCTTGGGCAGGAAGTTATCGATAACAGTGTGGATGAAGCATTAGCTGGACATGCGTCAAATATCAAAGTGATATTACACGAAGACCAGTCACTTGAAGTGATTGATGACGGTCGTGGTATGCCGGTGGATATTCATCCCGAAGAGGGCATTTCAGGCGTTGAGCTTATTTTATGTAAGCTGCATGCAGGTGGTAAGTTTTCAAATAAAAACTACGCTTTCTCGGGTGGTTTACACGGTGTAGGTATCTCAGTAGTAAACGCACTTTCAACACGTGTTGAAGTAACTATTCGACGGGATAGTAATGTTTATCAAATTGCCTTTGAAAACGGCGACAAAGTAGAAGATTTGCAAATTATTGATACGTGCGGAAAGCGTAATACTGGAACACGCGTACATTTTTGGCCAGATGCGCAGTATTTCGATTCGGCCAAATTTTCTGTTAGTCGTTTAGTGCACAACTTGCGCGCTAAGGCAGTATTGAGCCCAGGGCTGCGCATTCGATTTGACAACAAAATAACGAAAGAAAGCCAGGAATGGTATTACGAAGATGGCCTAAAAGATTATCTCTATCAGGCGGTGGAAGAGTTTGAAACACTGCCTGCTGATACCCCATTTGTAGGCAGTTTCAGCGGAAATACGGAAGCCGCAGATTGGGCGGTAATGTGGTTACCTGAAGGAGGTGATCTTGTTACCGAAAGCTACGTGAACTTAATTCCAACCGCGCAGGGGGGAACCCACGTAAATGGCTTGCGCCAAGGCCTACTTGAGTCAATGCGCGAATTCTGTGAATTTAGAAACTTGATGCCGCGCGGCGTTAAGCTATCACCTGATGACATTTGGGACCGCTGTGCCTATATTTTGTCAACCAAGATGCAAGACCCACAGTTTGCTGGGCAAACCAAAGAGCGTCTGTCATCACGCCAAGCCAGTGCATTTGTTTCAGGTATCGTAAAAGATGCGTTTAGCCTATGGTTGAATCAGCACACTGAAATTGCAGAAGCGTTGGCTGAGATGTGTATTAACAA
Source organism: Alteromonas sp. McT4-15 (assembly GCF_020515205.1). Taxonomy (NCBI): domain Bacteria; kingdom Pseudomonadati; phylum Pseudomonadota; class Gammaproteobacteria; order Alteromonadales; family Alteromonadaceae; genus Alteromonas; species Alteromonas sp. McT4-15. Next base: position 52,745 of record NZ_JAJALG010000028.1, on the reverse strand, counting down.
CGCGCAACGCCGTCTTCGCCAAACCAAGAAAGTAGCACGTAAAAAGGTTACACAAGGGCCAGCGTTGCCAGGCAAATTGACCGACTGTTCATCGCAGGACATTTCATACTCAGAACTCTTTTTGGTAGAAGGTGACTCAGCAGGTGGCTCAGCTAAGCAGGCGCGTGATAGAGAGTTTCAAGCGATCATGCCCCTTCGCGGTAAAATCTTAAATAGTTGGGAAGTGGATTCATCTCAAGTATTGGCGTCGCAAGAAATTCACGACATTTCGGTGGCACTGGGTATCGACCCTGATTCAACGGATTTATCAGGCTTACGCTACGGAAAAATTTGTATTTTGGCTGATGCTGACTCGGACGGTCTGCACATTGCAACGCTACTTTGCGCGCTCTTTGTGCGTCATTTCAGAACGCTGGTAGAACAAGGGCATGTCTATGTCGCTATGCCACCGTTGTTTCGTATCGATGTGGGTAAGGAAGTGTATTATGCATTGGACGAAGGTGAAAAGCAGGGCATTTTAGATAGAATAGAAGCGGAGAATAAGCGCGGTAAAATTAACGTACAACGCTTTAAAGGCTTGGGTGAAATGAACCCGCTGCAGCTTCGTGAAACCACTATGGATCCTAACACTCGTCGTCTTGTGCAACTCACCATTGAAGATGCTGAAGAAATGATGGAGTTAATGGACATGCTGCTTGCTAAGAAGCGTTCTGGCGACAGAAAAGTGTGGCTTGAGAGCAAAGGTAATATGGCCGAAGTGGCGTTGTAACGCTAAGATATCTCGACTACGCCGCGTTCTTCGCGGCGTTTTAGTATTAGCATCTGAATCAGTACTGCGCCGCGCATCACAACACTCGTGCCGTTTAGTATTAACAACGGCCAGCTTTGGTTAATCGGCATGGTTAGGCCAAACATTAACGTACTGACATCTTTTATTAGAATATTCTTAAACAAAGTGGCTGATAGCGAGCCCACTTTTTGTCTGCGACGCAGTACCACCCACTGATGTAGCGTACCTTGGAACAATATAACGGTGACCACCAACATTAGCGCGTTGGCACCAAACTGTGCCAAGGTGGGAAAGGGCCGAAAGTACATCGACACAAAGCCCGCCATCAGCGATAGCCCGGCCACCACCGTAACCAGCGCGGTAAGTGATGTGCGTCTTTGTGCCCAAATTTTATAAATGATAATAAGAGTGAGGAGCAGTGCACCGCAGCGTGTCCACACTAGGTAATGGTTAAAGGGCTCAACCGAAATGCCGAAAAGAAAAATGGAGAAAAAAGCGAAATAACTGGAACCAAATTGATTGAGCGATAAGCTATTGTTGGCATCTGAAGACAAGTGCTCATATTTGTTCATCGCTTTGATTTGCGCGTACAGCCCCAACCACGTCAATAAAAACAATGCGGCACTCACTAGCCCCATTATGTGATAAAACACAGCAATTCACTCACAACGACAATCAAAAATACAGTGTATCACAGCTCACGTCGATTGACTTTTTGGCGGCCTATATTGTTTTTTGAAAGAGTAAGGCAATGGACGAGGCGTAAAGCTTGGTCATTCCACTTGTCACTGGTGGCAGTGATGAACTTAACGTAGTATAGACGACGTATTCATTTTATTGCGCCAAGGCTATTTTAAAATTTATGATGTTACGCAGTGTTAAGTGGCTTTTGCTTAGTGTGGTTATTGTTGTGGTATTGGTGCTTGCTGGCGCTGCCACCTTTACCTATCTAGCGGTACAAAAAGCGCCGTTAGTCGACAATACTGCACCACAGCAACTCGATGGTGCTGACAGCGTTAATAAACTTTTAAATCAACTGCAACAAGCATTTTCGCAACGACAAGAAAGTCACCAGCTGGAGCTAACAGAAACGCAGGTTGAAAGCCTTGTGGGTGTGCTGCAACGCGCGCTTCCTGATTTTAAAGGTCGCGTGAATATATCTCCGTTAGGCGGCACGGTAAGTGTGACCTACGCCATCAGCCGCTCAGGCTATTTTGTTAACGTATCAGCACTTGTTTTACCCGGAGATAGTCTGCGTATTGAACAAGTGCAAATTGGCGATATAACCTTATCTGGCAATTTGCTTCTTCGCTTCTTGGAATACACGGTTAACTTCTATACGGAATCTCAAATCGCCACTATCGCTCTGTCTCGTGTGGAGCAAGTCAGTATGAATAATGGTGAACTCACGCTGGATGTTGGTCCACTTGACCCACTGCTGACTGAGCTTAACGTTGTCAGTTTGAATTTAGCCCCAGAGCAAGAAACTGAGCTTGAAAAGCTCAGTGCTTATTATCTTCGCTATATTTCAGGAAGAGACATTGCACTAAGTCCAAAAGCCATTTCTCTGATGGAGTATTTGCGAGAGGGGATGGCGCGAGCTCGTGAGCAAAGTGAAACACCTGAACAAGCCGTACTACACAACAAAGCGGTGATCATTGCGTTAGCAGCCTATGTGGGCCATCACCGCGTTGGTCAGCTAGTGGGTGATATTCAGCCTAACCCGATTAAAGCGCTTAAGCCTAAACGAGGTGCGGTGCTGCACAAACGCAATGACTTAGCACGCCATTTTATTATTTCAGCTGCTTTGGAACTCTTATCTAAACAAGGTATATCACTTGCTATTGGTGAATTTAAAGAGCTGATGGATAGAGCTCAAGGGGGCTCGGGTTACAGTTTTGTTGATTTGGCAGCCGACATGTCAGGTACACGATTTGCGCAAGTGGCGACGTCATTGTCTACGGCGCAAGAGGTTCAAAATGCACTTGCGCGTATTCAAAGTGAATTGGAAATCATAGTACCCATCGACGGATTGCCAGAAGGCTTAAGTAAACAAGCCTTCGTTGAGCAATACGGTCAAGTAGACAGTGAAGCTTATCTTCGTGAGGTAAGCGATATTGAACGTAGAATCGGTAAAGTGGCGCTGTATGCGCCAAGAAATTAGGGCTTTACGTACAGTGATTCTAGCGCACTAGTCGGCCTTTTTTGCACTCAGCGACTGTTGAAATTGCGCTAATGTTACCAAAGCCACTTCGATTTTTTTCACCAGTGGTCCAAGTGCAGCTTTAGCGGCATCCTCATTCATGTCTTTCATTGCTTGCCAGTCATTCGCAATTTCTTCTACATAAGGCCCAAAGCGTTTCGCTGAGCTTGTGAATCCGCTGTCTGCGGCAAAAATGGCAGCAAATTTCCCTTTTTGATCGCGCTGCAAACTATCTAACATCTGATCGGCATCCACTGCTTTGCGATAAAGAGTTTGCATGGTCTCTTGAAGTTGTTGATGTACAGCTTGCATCTCTTGCATTTAAACGCCCTTTAAGTCAATTTTAAATTTCTATAGGTAATGGTTAAAGTTTCGCCTTTCAAGGCCGATAACCTGACGAGTGTTGGTATTTGCAGCTTATGCAAAGCCCAACACAAAATAAAGGGGGGCAATTCTGCCCACTTTTTTACTTTGCTACAAGCAACAAAGGAAAATGGTATGGATCTACAAGGTGCTAGTGCCTCTGGAACGTCCGGTGCGTCACTTGAGTTGGCCTCTCTAAAGCTTGCTAAAAGTCAGCAAGAACAAGAGGGACAAGCGTCGCTTCAGTTGCTGGAATCAGCTTCTGACGTACCAAAATCATCATCTTCAAACCCCGCATTAGGCGCCAACATTGATACCTATGCGTAGTTTACGGATGTAAATGTAAGTCGATAGGCGTTTTGCCAGGTTGACCGCCAATTTCTCTCACCAGTTTTGGCACCAAGAAGCCTGGTAAACGCTTTATCGCTTCTTCCATAATATCTCTTGCCGCATCATCGCTTACATAAAAGTGACTTGCGCCCTGTACCTTGTCTAGTACGTGAAGGTAATAAGGCAAAACGCCAGCATCGAACAGCTTTTCACTTAAGTCGCTAATTGCATCGCCCGAATCGTTGACGTTTCTTAACAACACCGACTGATTAAGCAAAGTGACGCCCATACGTTTAAGCCTGTCTAAGCGCATGGCTAATGACGCCGAAATTTCGTTAGCGTGATTAGCATGAAGTACAAGCACTTTTTGAAGGGGTAAATTGCCAAACCAGTTCTCAAACGCACTATCAATTCTTTCAGGCAGAACAACGGGTAAACGAGTATGTATACGAAGGCGTTTAATATGAGGAATACTGGCAATTTCATGTGCAAGCCACGCTAGGTGATCGTCCTTGGCCATTAATGGGTCTCCACCAGAAAAAATGACCTCGTTAATGCTTACATTGCTGCGAATGTAGTTAAGGACTTCCTCCCATTGGTGCTTGCTCACTGCATTGTCAGCATAGGGAAAGTGACGTCGAAAACAGTATCGGCAGTTAACGGCGCAGCCTGTTCGAACCATTAACAGTACGCGAGAGTCATACTTGTGCAGTATTCCTTTGCCCGCGGTGTCATGCTCTTCTAAGGGGTCCTCACTGTAACCCGGTGATGTTAAAAACTCGTCACTTAGCGGCATAACTTGTAAAAAAAGCGGATCGTCGGGGTTACCTTTTTCCATTAAATCAACAAAATGGCGTGGAACACGCATAGGGAAAAGGCGCCTTGCTTTTATGTGCTGTGCGTATTTATCTTCATCTAAACCTAGGTGCTCAAGCAGCTTTGCAGGGTCTGTAAAACTGCATGCTAATTCTTTTTGCCAGTTATGCTCTACAGAAATCGGTTTTTTAGGTATTATTTGTTCCACGAAACTTTTTGTACCTTATGTTTAGACAGAGGAATTATGGCTAATTACAGCACTAACGAGTTCAAAGGCGGCCTGAAAATCATGCTGGACGGCGAACCATGCAACATTCTAGAAAACGAATACGTAAAGCCGGGTAAGGGCCAAGCGTTTAACCGCGTTAAAATTCGTAAGCTTATTTCAGGTAAAGTTTTGGAAAAAACTTTCCGCTCAGGCGAATCAGTAGAAGGCGCTGACGTAATGGATACAGAGCTTGCCTACTTATACACCGACGGCGAATTCTACCACTTTATGAACAACGATACATTCGAACAAATCGCTGCAGATGAAAAAGCGGTTGGTGAGAACAAAAAGTGGTTAGTAGAAAACGACGTTTGCATTATTACGCTATGGAACGGTTCACCAATTACGGTTACACCGCCAAACTTCGTAGAGCTTGAGATCACTGAAACCGATCCAGGCCTTAAAGGCGATACGGCTGGCACCGGCGGCAAGCCTGCAACGCTAAGTACTGGTGCGGTAGTTCGCGTGCCATTGTTTGTGCAAACTGGCGAAGTGATTCGCGTAGACACTCGCTCTGGCGAATACGTTTCTCGCGCACAAAAATAAAAGAACTTGGCCCTTGTATTAAAGGGCAATTAAAAAACCGGTGTATCACGCAGCGCGTGTGCATCGGTTTTTTGTTTTTTATACTATCAACACCACTACTTGATATAATTGACCGCTCAATCACGTTAACCGATTAACATCGAACACCTGTTGATGTTGTTCTTCATTATGCAGGGGTTACAATTATGCAGGCAGTTTTATGACAGGCTCCGTTAATACTTGCGGCACTTCTCAGCTTTGGCAACCCACAACAACCTTAGAAGCGCGTCGAGCGCGTGCAGACCTATTGCGTGCTATACGTGAATACTTTTATCAACGCGATGTGCTTGAGGTAGATACGCCATTGCTCTCAAACGGCACTGTAACCGATGAACACCTTGACGCATTTGTTACCGCGTTTGCTCATGGTAATACTGGTAAGCCTGTCAATTTGTATCTGCAAACATCGCCAGAATATGCCATGAAGCGTCTGCTTTGTGCGCAAAGCGGCTCAATTTATCAAATCTGTAAAGCCTTTCGTCATGAAGGAGAGGGGCGCTGGCATAACCCAGAGTTCACTATGTTGGAATGGTACAGGTTGGGTTACGACCACCTTCAGTTAATGGACGATGTGGATGCATTACTAATGACCACATTAGGCACTGAGCCAAGTGATAAGTTGACTTACCAAAACGCCTTTATTGAGTACTTGGCGCTTGACCCACTAACGGCCACAGATGACATGCTAGAAAGTGCCTTACGCGAGCACAACATCGATATTCACGCGCCACAAACGTTAAGTACAGACAGTAAACTTCAGCTTCTGTTTAGCTACTGTATAGAACCGCGTATTGGCACACAAAAGCCTTGCTTTATATACGAATTCCCCGCGTCGCAAGCTGCACTTGCTAAGTTAAGTCGTCGGGATAGTCGTGTTGCAGAACGCTTTGAGGTTTATTTCAAAGGAGCGGAACTCGCAAACGGCTTCAACGAGCTTAGTGAAGCGGAAGAACAACGCCGACGTTTTAAAAGCGACAACAAAAAGCGTGAAAAAGCGGGGCTTGAAACTAAACCCATTGATGAGCATTTTTTAAGTGCACTTGAAAATGGGCTGCCCGCGTGCGCTGGCGTGGCGCTTGGGGTTGACAGGTTACTGATGCTGAAAATGGGCGCATCTCATATTCAAGATGTGATTAACTTTCCTGTAAGCCGGGCATAAACGATACGTTTCACAGTATTTAAAGTGCTAGCGAACTAACATTAAATGTCGTTAAAACCTGTCATACGAACGTTCAGTGGGAGTTGACATTCAATCCTACATCCTTAAAAATGTTATAACATCTCAAAATAATGTTATAACATCCTAAGAGGAAGTTCATGAAAATGCGTTCACTGCTAAGTTTAACGATAGCAGGGCTGTTGAGTGCGCCTGTTTATGCCACAACAGTAACTGGAAAAGTCACCGATACAGCAGGGCAGCCCGTTGCTGGCGCCGAAGTCAAAATTGAAGGTACACGACGCGTTGCTTACACAGATGAGAACGGTGTATACCGCTTCGATGACGTGAAACAGCCACATATCCACTTGCACGTATACTCTTCAGAGCATATTCATGGTGATAACGACCTGGGTGACGTTACCCGCGATCAAAATGTTGATTTTGTTCTAAAACCCGCTTCAGTTGAGAACATTGTTGTTACTGCTAATGCGCTACAGTCATCAGTGCTTGAATCTGTGACGCCAGTAACGGTAATTGGTGCAGAAAAGTTACGCAAAATTGAAGCGCCTACCTTAGGAGAAACCCTTAAAAATGCACCTGGTGTGCACAGTACTTATTTCGGCCCAGTTGCGAGTAGCCCAATTATCCGTGGTAACGATGGCCCACGGGTTAAAATTGTGCAAAACGGCTTGGATGTTTCTGACGTATCTCGCGTTGGACCCGATCATAATGTCGCGTCTACGTTAACCAGTGCAACACAAGTGGAAGTATTGCGCGGTCCTGCAACACTACAATACGGCAGTGGTGCAATTGGCGGTGTAGTCAATGTAGTTGATAAGCGCATTCCTCAGTATCCAGTAGAAGGAATTGAAGGTGAGGCCGAAACGAGCTACAGCACAGTTAACGAAGGCACCTATACACGCGGCGACGTAACTGGTGGAAAAGGCAATTGGGCGTGGCACGTTGATGGTTTCTATCGCGATACCGAAAACGCAGATATTCCCGGCTATGCGTCTATCGACCCCGATGAAGATGAGCCCAAAGGTGAGCTAGAGAGCAGCGCAATGGAAACCAGCAATATTGTTGCAGGTTTGTCTTATGTAGCAGAAGAAGGGTATTTTGGCTTTGCCGTTGAGAAGCTAGACAATGAATACGGCGTACCAGGCCACAGTCACGCGCATGGCGAGGAAGAGCACGAAGAGCACGATGATGATGACCATGACGAAAGCGATCACGGTGAAGAGCACAGTGAAGAAGGGGTTCTGCTTGATGTTGATATGACCCGCTATCAAATGGCTGGCGAGTGGCACTCACCTGTAGAAGGGCTTACTAATCTTAAGTTTGCCGCTGCTTATACCGACTATGAGCATGCCGAGATTGAAGATGGAGAGCCAGGTACAGTATTTACTAATGAGTCTAGCGATATTCGCCTATCTGCATATCACGAAGAGATAAACGGGTGGCATGGCGTATTTGGGTTGCAGTTTAATCATAGTGACTACAACGCCATAGGTGAGGAAGCATTTACACCAGCCAATACTACATCAAGCTATGCGCTGTATATCGTTGAGCAGAAAAAGGTGGGTGATATTACCTTTGAACTAGGGGGGCGCCTTGAGCGAACCACCCTTGATGCCGATGATAGTGAAATTGAGCTTAATATAGCCCATGAAGAACACGACGAGCACGAGGGTGAAGAGCATGAAGAGCATGAGCTTGCGTTTAGTTTCCCTGACTACGATTTCACCAGCCTTTCTCTATCAGCTGGTGCAAACTGGGAATATGCAGAAGGGCATGCTGTTGCAGTAACCTTGTCGCGTAGTGAGCGTGCACCGAGTCAGCAAGAACTCTTTTCAGCAGGCCAGCACCTTGCTACTCAAAGTTATGAAGTGGGTTTGGTGTTTGATATGGACGACGAAGGGCATATCGAAGAGTCGCTAAACGGTGTTAAAGAAGAAGTGAGCACAAATTTAGACGTGACTTTCCGTAAGTTCTCTGGCGATTGGGGATACAGTGTTTCATTTTTCTTTAACCAAGCTGATGACTATATTTTCCAAACAAACACTGGGTTAATTGCGTTAAGTGAGCATGAAGAGCACGGTGATGAAGCGCATGAAGAGGAAACTCATGAAGATGAAATCGGCATGCACGAAGACGAACATGATGAGCACAGCGAAGAGGGGCTTCCAGTCTATTACTTCCAGCAAGCCGATGCTGATGTTTGGGGCTTTGAAGCAGAAACCTATGTTGATCTGAGTGATACATTGCGCCTTATCGTATTCGGCGATTACATTCGCGCTGAAATTGAAGGTGATAACTTACCTCGCACGCCGCCTATGCGTTTTGGTAGCGAATTAAGTTACATGAAAGATGGACTAAGTGCAGATGTCGGGTTTACGTGGTATGACGACCAACAGCACGTTGCGTCGTATGAAACCGTAACAGATGGCTATACGTTGGTTAATGCCAGTGTTCAATACGAGTTCGCTAGTCAGGGCATCGATTGGGTATTGTTTGCGCGTGGCGAAAACCTTACCGACGAGGAAGCTCGCGTTCATACTTCTTTCTTAAAAGATCAGGCGCCGCTACCAGGTAGAAACTTTACTATGGGCGTTCGTGCACTGTTCTAAAAGCCTGACATAGTTCAAAGGTTATTAATTGCAATGGCGGTGTATTTACACCGCCTTTTTTGTTTTACTGGTGGATAATTTCAAATCTGCCACGGGGCAATTAAAGGCAATATTGTGCGAGAATTTAGCATCAAAGATGGTGATGACATCATTCAATGGCTCTCAACGTTGACACAATCACATATCGTATTGGGTTATGGGAGTTTGTTAAGTAAAGACAGTCGTGAGCGCTACTCAAACATCTTTACGCAGGGGATCCCTGTAACCGTTGAAGGGTTTGAGCGTGCATGGGTTACTCGTAGCTTAAGTGAAAAGCAAACCTATGTAGGTGCTACGCCACACAAACGCGAAAGTCTTAACGCGCAATTGATCCCAACAACGCTTAACCCCACACTACAAGCGCGAGAAAAAGACTATCGATTTGTTAGCGTAAAGAGTGAGAACGTGATTTTTAATAATATCGACTCACAGTATCAATCATTGCTAATTGAACAATTGTCGCCTTTTTCATTGTGGATTTGTGAAACGCTAGATTGTCATGAACCTTCCCAAGCGTACCCAGTGCATCAAACGTATATCGATACCTGTTTGGCTGGGTGTTTAGAGCATGGTGGCGTTGATGAGGCAAAAGCGTTTGTTGCAAATACCAAACTGTGGGACCATCCCAGAATAAATGATAGAGCAAAGCCGTTATACCCGCGCAGTGCGAGGGTAGGCAGTGATGTCCATCAAATCATAGATACGTTGTTACAGCCCCAAAACTAAGCGAGAAAAATCGTGAGTGTGACGTCTATTATTAATTCTGAAATGCTTTACAGCGAGCGGCTCCGTCTTCGCCTGCTAGATTTTGAAGATAAACATTGGATTTTGCGTTTGCAGCAAGATGACCTTTGGCTCAAATTTATAGGAAGTCGTGGCGTTAACTCTGTAGATGACGCGTGTGATTATATTGAAAGAACCAATGCGCAGCGCGCTGAATGGGGATATGGACTGTGGGCCGTTGAAGATAAAGTCAGCCATCAGCCAATAGGCGTATGCGGGCTTTTTAATCGCTTTGCCTTTTCATGCCCCGATTTGGGATTTGCAATGTTGCCAGAAGCACGGGGTAAAGGTTTGTGTCGTGAAGCTTGCACGCGCGTAATTCAATGGGCGCACGAAAAGGGCTATCATTTTCTAACCGCCATGACGCACCCAGACAATAGTGCGTCGCAGCGTGTACTTGAACGTGTCGGTTTTGCCAAACACGGTGCCTACTTTGACAAGACTTTTTCAAAACAAACCCTGTATTGGCTCGACCTTCCTGAGGCGCACCAAATAGACGCGCCTTAGTTGGTACTTACTTACAGCTCTTCTACATTGGAGGGAGTACGATAACTTTCTTAATCACAATGGGCTCAATAGGAACATTGTTGGCATTAAGGCGAAGTGAGTACTCAGTTTCAACTTCAGACATGGCATCGACAACGTCTTCGCCCTCAACGATCACGCCAAACACAGCATAGCCCCAATCTCGCCCTGGGTTTAGGCTGCTGTTGTCATTAACGTTAAAGAAAAACTGTCGATTTGCAGTGTGAGGATCATTTTGCCTCGCCATTGCGATGGTGTGTAAATCGTTGGTCAATCCATTCCCAGACTCGTTAAAAATATCTGGGAAATTAGACTTACCATTAAAGTCAGCAGTGTAACCACCTCCTTGTACTACAAACCCAGGCACAATTCGGTGAAAAATTGTGTCCTCATAAGCGCGCTTGTCTACGTAGCGTAAAAAGTTATTTACCGTGATGGGTGCGCGTCGTCTGTCGAGTTCAACGACAATATCACCCATAGTGGTTTCAAATTTCACGCGGGGGTAGTAATTATCGGGTTGCACATGTGAACCATCATCTTTTGTTGCCGCAAGCACTGTTGCGCTTACAAACAATGAAAGTAGTGCGAATATATAGTGGCGTGTTGTCTTCATGAATAATCCTCTTTCAAAAACCAGACTATCGCTTTGCTGTGCCTAAGATAACGAACTTTTTATCACTCGCAAGCACCTTGGCACCACCGAACAATTTTTTCAGTTTAATGTGGTAATCAAGGTGACGGTTACCCACCACAACTAAATGACCGCTCTTGACTAACAAGTCGCGAGAGTCGGTGAACATTTGCCAGGCAATATGATCCGTTATGGCATTTTGCTGGTGAAATGGTGGATTGCACAAAATTTTAGTTACAGCTGGTCGTTGGCTTCTTTCAAGCAGCGCTTCCAAGCAATTACTGGCAACAAACTCGCATTGATCTATCTTGTCTGGAAAGTTGTTCAATACGTTTAATCGGGCACTTTCAAGTGCCATATAAGACTCATCAACAAAGATAACTTTTGCCTCGGGAGCGAGGGCTAACGCATTGACACCAAGCACCCCGTTGCCGCATCCCAAGTCAACGATGACGTCATTAGCACTTACTGTCATGTGTTCTAGCATGATGCGAGCGCCAATATCTAATGATTGCCGAGAAAATACGTTGGCCAAGTTGTCCAGCGTCAGTGTTTGGCTGGTAGTTCCCTTTGCCTGCCAGCGGGTGGGATAGGGGGATTTAGCGTGAGTTTTTGCATTATCACGTGTGGCGAAAACGAGACGAGATTTCTTTTTGGCCAATGACGTCGTGGTTTTGCCAATATACTTTTCAAACAAACCAAGAACGGACTTAGTGATAGTTTTCACCTTACCCGCAGCCACAACATATGTATCAGGTGTAATGTAGCGCTGAATATCAATAAGCTGTTGTTCCAGCAATGCAAGCGTGCGCGGTATCTTAATCACAACGATATCAACATCAGATGCAGGTGTGAACGATAAACTGTCTACACTGGTTAACGTTTGAACAGGGGCGGTGATTGCATTGTCCTTGGTTGTTGGCGTGAGTTGATTTGCCGTTAGGTTCTCTAATAATGAGCGGTAGGCAATGTAGGAGTCAGACACCCACAGTGGCTCAACATGTGCAAACCAGCAACCCAATACCCCGAAGTCATCATTAAATATCATCATTTTAGGCGCTGTTGACGTGGTTATGGCACCTTCACTAAGACTGGTTTCTATATGCTCAATAAGTAGTTCATCTGCACTGTCCCACGCTTGCAAGCTCACGTGCTGATGCTTTTCTGGGTAACGTATTAGCGTGAATTGACGATCTGCAAATAAGAATTCTGTATTCATGAGGTTGTGCTTGATTGACTCGTGGACTGTGATTACTGGTGTTATCCCATTGGCATTTTCCCCAACAGGTGCCAACTAGAATACCATCTTCGACAAAAGTGCGCTGCTGTTTACCCTCTCAAATTAAGGTTAAACGTTTACCTTGTTATTTAATTGTGAAAATATTGTTAAATAAAGCTTGTCCGACCACTAATAAACTCGCAATTACAACGAGGAACAAAAATGAAAAAAAGTCACACCCTACTATGGACTATGCTGTTTGCGTTATTTTCGCTAAGTGCCAGAGCAGAAATAACCTTTCCCAATTCGGTATACAGTAACCTTGATTACGGCTTGTATTGGTTCGATTACACTGACGCGCAGAAAGCAGTCGCAGGGCAATCTAACCCTTACTATAGTAGCAGTAAGAAAACCGTTATTTATATACACGGTTGGCAGAGTGGCTCGGTTACTAACCGCTCAAGAGAAACTCTAAATAGAAATGGCTCTGGCGGTCCTAATCAAGATCTTGCTTGGTACTGGCTAGATAGAGGTTACAACGTGGGTATCTTGTACTGGAATCAATTCGCTGATGAAAGTGAAGTCAAAGACGCCGAGGCTAAAATTCACTCCACTAATGGCCCTCGCGGCATGCGCTGGAAGTCATCTAATGGCAGTTATAACTCAGGGCCAAATCAATCAGTCACGTCGCTCTTATACACGGCTTTGGTAAACGGTTTACCTAATTTTACCGGCTCAGAGCTCAGAATTGCAGGGCATTCGTTAGGAAATCAGCTTGCGCTGACTATTTCCGATAAGCTTAATACCGCAGTAAACCAAGGCAACTTATCTGGTGCTTACCGCCCCGACCGCATCGCCTTACTTGACCCGTTTTACTCGATAGGTCAGAAATCATACCTTAACAATCAATGGACTGGTGAGCGTAGCAAAGCCATTGTAGATACACTAAAAGCCAAAGGTGTTGCAATTGAAGCGTACAGAAGCTCACCTGTTACCAGTACGTTTTTGGCCGGTGACGACAACAAGAGTCTGATGAACAGTATTGCCTTCTCTGAGTTAAAACCGTGGAATTTTAACTGGTGGCAAGTAGCGGAAAAACACGGTGCAGCGGTTACGCATTATTTTTGGTCTCGTGCGTTTAACCCATTAACGCTTGATAGCAGCAGTACGCAGGTGCCAAGTGCGTCTGCCAGTAAAAGCGTGATTAAAACGTGGATGAACAAAAACAAAGGCGTAATTCAAGATAGTGGTGCGTACAGCGCGACGCCCGCCGATGACGACTTTAAAGAAAAGGCGCGTTTGTAACACGCAATCCGAAAGCACATTGCATACGTACTGTTTAGGTAAATACAATACAAATCCTAAATTCGGACACGGCAGTATGTATGCAATTTTCACTCTTTGATTCAGATAGTACTGACACTAATCAGCCAGCTAGTAGCGTCAAGACGCTCCCATTAGCTGAAGCGGATGTGAAGTATTACTCGCGTGCTATTGCAACTGACAGCGCCAACCACTATTTTCATGCGTTCAAGCAAGAATTGCCATGGCGACAAGACGCCATTCGCCTTTTTGGTAAGTCGATTAATATACCTCGTCTTCAAAGCTGGCATGGCGACCCAGAATGTACTTACACCTATTCAAACTTAACACTTAAGCCTAATCCTTGGACCGACTCTCTTCAGCGCTTAAGAGTGCTGTGCGAGACCTTAAGCAACACATCGTTTAACTGTGTACTTGCCAATTGGTATAGAGACGGCAATGACAGCATGAGTTTTCATGCTGATGATGAGGTTGAGCTCGGCATAAATCCAACAATTGCTTCTGTAACGTTAGGTGAAGCCAGGCCCTTTGTTTTTAAGCACAAAGAAAGTAAAGCCACTTACACCCAAGTGCTTGAGCACGGGAGTGTATTGATTATGGCGGGCACTACACAGAGTCATTATTTGCATGGTATTGCAAAGACGGCTAAGCCAATCGGTGGTAGAATCAATCTTACTTTTCGTCATTTGATTCCACGAAATAGGTAAACACCATATGCAAGTAAAAACGTTTCTTGAAGAAGCGATTCGCAATGCACTTTCACCGCTTTATTTAGAAGTATTAGATGAAAGCTTTATGCACAACGTGCCAGAGGGGGCGCAGAGTCATTTTAAAGTTACAGTGGTAAGTGATGCTTTCGAAGGAAAGCGTTTGCTAGCGCGCCATAGAGAGGTAAACGCATTGGCCGCTGAGGCTTTGGCGGGCCCAGTTCACGCACTTGCTCTTCATACCTATACATCGAAAGAGTGGGAAGCAAGAGGTGGGGAATCGTTAACATCGCCAAACTGTTTGGGCGGCAGCAAGCACGACGCCTAAACGACATATCATCGTTTTTAAATGGAAGTAATTATGAAGCAAGTAGGCGTTTTCGCCGTTTTATTAGACGCTCTTAGGACGCCTTCGATACAAGTGCTAGTGTTTGGCACTGGCTTCTTGTTATGCATGTTGTTTGTTTACATGGGCGTGCTGACACCGATGGACAACAAATTGTATGCCTTGCTTAGCGAAGTGGGAAATGCCGCCCCGTGGCGACAAGCGCTATTACAAGATGCAACAGTGCTAGGTAGCCTAAGCGTACTTTTATTTGTCACTGTGTCAGTGGCTATGGCCCTATTGCTTGCGGGAGAACAACGCAAAGCGCTGACCTTTGTTTGCGCTGTTGCAATAGGTTTGGCCGTCACATTTTTGCTTCAAGCAGGGATCGCACGACCACGACCGCCTTTAGCCGATCACACTGCAACATTGTATGACCATAGCTTTCCTTCAACGCACACTACACTTTCAACCTTAGTCTACTTTTATATCGCGTACTTGCTTAACCATTTTACAAAGAATAGGGCGGTGCGGCTTTGGGTGTATTTGGTAGCAGCGATATTGGTTATGACAATTGGTATAAGCAAAGTCATGTTAGGAATGCATTGGCCCAGTGACGTTGTGGCGGGATGGTGTGCAGGCGGCAGTATGGCGGCGCTGAGCTTTTATGTGATCAAATGGAAGCGCAAGTTGCGTGTAAAAACGTCATAACCATTACAGAAGTATCATATTTTAGCGCGAGACGACCATGGGAAGTAACAACGCTAGTGGCAGCATTGACTATGTAGAAAAAGTGTCGAGTTTGCTTGCAAGTGATATGTACCGCATGCGCTGCTTAACCGCACTAAGGGAGCTTGCTCTACCCCAAGGTTATATTGGCGCGGGCTTTTTACGAAACGCCATTTGGGATGTACTGCACAACAAACTTTCTTCAACACCACTAAACGATGTAGATGTTATTTATTTCTGCCGACAAAGTGAGAAAGAGCGTGACGCAGAGCTTGAACGTCGCTTGCACGACATGATGCCCGAAGCCAACTGGCAAGTGAAAAATCAAGCTAGAATGCATACTCTGCATGGCCACAATCCATACGAAAGTTGCGAACAGGCCATTTCATATTGGATTGAAAAAGAAACGTGTGTTGCGGTTAAGCTAAATGAATTGGGGCGTGTAGAGGTGTTGGCGCCTTTTGGTCTACAGGCTAATTTTGCCAGCACGCTATCTATTAACCCTCGCTATCCACGACGCGAGATCTTTAACACGCGAGTGAAGCAAAAAGATTGGCTTAAAATATGGCCACAGTTAACTCTTCATTATTGATACGTAGCACTACATCTTTTCAGCAATAGTCACTATCTTGGTGGCGATAGAGGCAATCGTTGTACTTTCGCTCATCGCTTGTTTCTGTAACCGTCTATAAGCGCTATTTTCGCTTAAGTTAAACTTATTCATTATCACAAGTTTGGCGCGTCCAATGACCTTTTGCTCATGAATGGCGCGCTTGGCTTCATCGAGTTCTCTCCCCATGTCTTCAATATGTTTTGCCTGTACCCGAAGTAAATCGTAAAACGAGCGGTGAGCGGCAAGTGTTTGTGTTTGCTCATCAATCGCGGCGGGATTGGCGTTGTCTTTGCCTGCATCTTCTACAAGACCAGGCATGTTAGGGTCGAATAACAAGGTCAGTGGCGAGCCTTCACTTAAATGTTCATCGTTGAATCTATCGAGCAATTGCTGATGGTTTGTCAGTTCGTTTTTGGCGTCTATTACTTTTTGATTTGCTTGCTCCAATAATGATTGAGTAAGCTGAACTTCAATTGTCTGCAATGCATCGATGCGTCGTGTTGCCACGTCAAACCATACTTCTGATATGGCCTCTGAAATAGGGCTGCCATCGCTTAGTTGCGCAATCATTTTACGCAACCGCAAGACATCGAATGTCGCTTCACTTTCATTTAATTCGCAAAATGATTGCATACTGGCAGGTGGGCTAAACTCACTAAAAATAGTAAAATGATGGTCTTGGGCGTGTTGTAAGGTATGTAATTTTTCGCACAAATGAGACTCAAAGTGAGTTTCAGCAAATCCAATTGCGCCCCATGCGCGCTCTTGCCCTGCGTACTCTTTGGCTTGCATAAAGTTAAAAAGTGAAACAAGCAGCCGAGTAATATCAGGGTCGCTGGCAATATCCGCGGCTTCGAAAATAACAGTTAACAAGCTGGCAATAAGTCGACTATATGCGCGTGTTGATTCAAGTGCGGATAATCCTTGCTTATTAATTTGTTCTCGAAGGTGTGGCAAATAGTCAGTGGCTTGCATTGCTAGCGTAATACTGCTGAGTAAACGCGGGTTTCCCGAGCTTACCGTATTGGTAAGGTAAAGCGATTTCAAATGGCTTTTTAACAGTGACTCAGCGCTTTCGCTGTGGCTGATATATTGAAGCCTAGCGCTTGAGTAACGCGCTCCCTTTGAGCCCAAAAAGATATTACTGGCGCCGCGCTCTTTTTGTAGTGCGTGCACAAGATCACAAACCGCAATAACAATGCGACAATTGCTCGACAACTGTTCTAACACGGTAATTTCTGCGTGTTTAGCCGCAAGTAAAAAACGTTTAGTTGCATCGCTACATAGCGCTGCAGAAGTTTCTTTTTGTTTTAGCATGTTTCTACGGGTGTACCTGTGTGACGTATTGAACGTACTTTTTTTGTTGTTAGCGTACTTGTCACGATACCTTGCAACAGCTATGCCTTTCTGAGTGAAATCGCAACACTCTCTTATTTCAGCATCAAGTAAGAATGTATATGAGCCGCGCCAACGCGCTTGATTTATGGGTAAAGAAAAACGCTGTGTAATGAAAGACGTTTAAAAAGAGAAGTCGAATGCGTTAAAGGTAACAAAAGAAAGAGGTAAGAATGAGAAGAGATAGGAGTGAGAAGGGCTAAAAGTGAAAACAAAACCAAGAGGTTGCGCCATTGTGGTGCAACCCCGATGCCACTAGTTGCGCACTACGCGCAAAAACCACCCCACAAACAGAGAAATAAGGAAGCCGAAGAAAGAGACCAGAATAGTAATGTTTAGCATCTGCCCAGAGAAATCTGCATTTTCACCAGTATGTTCGCTTACTAACATACCTGATGCCTGAAAGATGAAAAGCGCCGCGACAGAAAATAGCAATATGATTGCTGTCGATACCATTGTCGCTTTCCAGTAAGCCTTGGGTGACGCCCAGTGGATAGCGCCAGCAACCAGCACGCATAAAATAGTCAAGATATAAGGGACCACGTTAACTCCTTAATAGTGAAGTGATAGCCATTATTTTTAATCGATAAAGTGTGCGATGTACCACGCACTTCGCAAAAAATACTGGCATTACGATGCCACGGTGTGTGCTGTTTGTCAGCAAGCGAGCGCTAATTTAACCGTTTACGTGGCGATTTTGAGCGATAATGGTGATAGAATCGCCAACAAATTTTTAAAAGCCGTGTTGGTGTTCCACATTTTGTTGAAACGCCAAGGCGGTCTTTTGTGTTTAACACTTAAGCTTCTGAGAGAACATGTTCGATTTAATTACCAGTAAAGACAGTAATGTAAAAAACGACGTGCTTTCAGGTATTACCGTTGCGCTAGCACTGGTACCTGAAGCCGTAGCTTTTGCATTTGTAGCCGGTGTAGAACCTATGATTGGTTTGTACGCGGCATTTATGATGGGCCTAATTACCTCTGCCATTGGCGGTCGTCCAGGTATGATTTCTGGTGCAACCGGCGCTATGGCGGTTGTTATGGTTGCCTTGGTGGCGCAGCACGGTGTGCAGTATTTGTTTGCCGCTGTAATTCTCGCTGGCCTTTTGCAAATACTATGCGGGGTATTTCGGTTAGGGAAATTTATAAGACTGGTGCCTTACCCCGTAATGCTAGGCTTTGTTAATGGTCTCGCCATTGTCATTTTCCTCGCTCAGCTTGGTCAGTTTAAGGTGATTAACGCTGCAGGTGAGCTGCAATGGATGCAAGGTACCTTACTTTATTGGATGCTAGGCTTGGTGGCACTGACCATGGCAATCATATATTTGCTGCCTAAGTTAACAACCGCTGTACCAGCTTCATTGGTCGCAATTGTTACGGTAACGGCGTTGGTGCATGGATTAGATTTAGAAGCGCGCACGGTTATCGACTTTGTCCGTGACCTTTTACCTGCTGACCAGCGTGATTCCGCGACACTTGCGGGCGAGCTTCCAAGCTTTGCCATACCTATGGTGCCGTTCACGTGGGAAACCTTCATGATCATCCTGCCTACCTCGGTTATTTTATGCTTGGTGGGTTTAATTGAATCGCTACTTACCCTGTCATTGATTGATGAAATGACAGATACCCGTGGGCGCGGAAACAAAGAATGTGTTGGTCAAGGTGTTGCCAACACGGTTAATGGTTTCTTCGGCGGTATGGGTGGTTGTGCCATGATTGGACAGAGCATGATCAATATTAATTCAGGCGGTCGCGGTCGCTTGTCTGGTATTACAGCGGCTGTGGTACTACTAGGCTTTATTCTTTTTGCTGCTCCTCTCATTGAGATGATCCCGCTAGCGGCACTAGTTGGCGTGATGTTTGTTGTGGTAATTGCAACATTTGAGTGGGCGTCGTTTAGAATTATTCGCGGCGTGAACAAAGAAGATGCCTTTGTACTTTTCTTGGTAACTGGCGTTACCGTTATTGCTGACTTGGCAATAGCCGTTGTTGTTGGCGTAATTGTGTCGGCATTGGTGTTCGCATGGAAACACGCACGTCATATTGAGGCAAAATCACATATCGATAACGACGGCTGGAAAGTGTATGAGCTTGATGGTCCGCTTTTCTTCGGCTCAGTGTCTCACTTTAAAGACTTGTTTGATATTGCCAACGACCCAGACGATGTTGTGATTGATTTCAAAGACTCTCGCATTTGGGACTCGTCGGGTATTGATGCGTTAGATACCTTGGCTGACAAATATGAAGAGCAAGGTAAAAAGCTGCACATTCGCTATATTAGTGACGAGTGCCGCTGCTTGCTGCGCAAGGCAGACAAATTTGTAGAGATTAATGTGGTGGAAGACCCGCGTTATCGCGTGGCTACGGACAAACTTGCATAGCAGGTATGCACACTCAGTAAGTTTGCACCAAGCGAATACATGAATGCGTTTGTTTGGTGCATCTGAGCATTAGAAATATCCGGCGTTTTTGTCATATTTAATGTAAAAACAATTAGTTAAGTAATTGGCATTGTTATTGGATATCACTATACGTAAAGTGTGTACTAGTAATTTTGTGTTGATTGCTAGAAGTGTGATTCATAACACTCCGTAAAATGTGTTAGTTAGGTATCTTGTCAATACTTAACGAAAGTAGGCAACGAAGCCCGCACCAACGAAAGTTGGCGCGGGCTTTTTTTTGTCCCGAAGAAAGGGGAAAAACATGACGTCATCTGATTCAAAAACGCGCATCGTGGTCGTAGGCAATGGCATGGTGGGGCACCACTTTGTCGAACAACTACATAGCAGCGATGCAAACGCCGACATAACCGTACTTTGCGGAGAGTCTCGGCTCGCCTATGACCGTGTATATCTATCGTCCTACTTTAGCGGCGCGAGCGCAGATGACTTGGCGCTAACTACGCCTGCACAATATGCGTCATGGGGCGTCAATGTCGTGACCAATGCCATAGTGACAGACATCGACAGAGAGAATAAAACCGTTGTTACCTCTGAAGGTCAAAAATTCGATTACGACAAGTTGGTGTTGGCAACAGGGTCATATCCATTTGTGCCGCCAATTAAAGGTAACGACCAAGAACACTGTTTAGTCTATAGGACCATTGAAGACTTACTGGCTATTGAAGCGTCTGCCAGTGTCAGCAAGGTTGGGGTTGTTGTTGGTGGTGGTTTACTTGGTCTAGAAGCAGCCAATGCACTCAAGCAGGCAGGGCTTGATACGCATGTTGTTGAATTTGCCCCACAGCTAATGGCTGTGCAGCTAGATACGACGGGCGGCGACGTACTTAAGCAAAAGATTTCATCGCTGGGGGTTACCGTTCATACGCAGAAGGCCACGCAGTCAATTGAAGCGGGTGATAGCTGTCGTTACAAAATGGTCTTTGCTGATGGCAGTGAGCTTGAAACCGACATGATCTTATTCTCAGCAGGAATTCGTCCCTCTGATCAACTTGGCAAAAAAGCGTCATTAACGCTTGGTGAGCGTGGCGGTATTGCCATTGATAATCACTGTTTAACGTCTGATCCGAATATTTATGCTATTGGTGAATGCGCACTGTGGGACAACAAAATATTTGGCCTTGTTGCGCCAGGTTATACGATGGCACGCACGGCAGTAAGCCATCTCACTGGTGGTGACAGCGAATTTACTGGCGCAGATATGAGTACCAAATTAAAGCTCATGGGAGTTGAGGTGGGTTCTATTGGTGATGCGCACGAGCGCACAGAAGGGGCGTTGAGCTACACCTATCTAAACCAGCCAGAGGGTGTATACAAAAAACTGGTGGTAGACAGTGAACAGAAGCGAGTGCTAGGCGCCGTGTTGGTTGGTGATACCAGCGACTACGACACGCTATTACAGTATGCGCTTAATGACATTGCGCTTCCTGAATTCCCCGAGAGCCTTATTTTACCATCCAGTGGTAACGCTCCGGCCTTAGGTGCAGATGCGCTACCTGACACAGCGTCTATTTGTTCATGCCTTAATGTAACGAAAGGCGATATTGTGTCGGCCATCGACAGTGGCTGCTGCAGTGTGGCAGACGTAAAAGGCGAAACCAAGGCAAGTACAGGATGTGGCGGCTGTGCGGCATTACTCAAAAATGTTGTCGACGCGGAACTTGAAAAGCGCGGTGTTGAAGTGTCAAAAGCAATTTGCGAGCACTTTAACTATACCCGCCAAGAGCTGTTTCATATTGTGAAAGTCAACGGTATTCGTACTTTTGATGAACTGCTTGATGCGCACGGTGAAGGCCTTGGATGTGAAATTTGCAAACCCGCTGTAGGCTCAATACTCGCATCGGTTTATAACGACTATATCCTTAAAGAGTCACATTTACCTTTGCAGGACACCAATGACATCTATCTAGGGAATATGCAAAAAGACGGCACCTACTCGGTAGTACCACGCGTTCCCGGTGGTGAAATAACGCCCGAGAAGCTTATATTACTTGGTGAAGTTGCTAAAGAATATCAACTCTATACAAAGATCACAGGTGGCCAGCGTATCGATTTATTCGGCGCCCGTGTTGAGCAACTACCGGATATTTGGCAAAAGCTTGTTGAAGGTGGTTTCGAGACAGGACATGCCTACGCCAAAGCACTTCGAACGGTGAAATCTTGTGTAGGCAGTACGTGGTGTCGCTATGGGGTTCAAGACTCTGTGGGGACGGCTATTGACCTTGAAAATCGTTACAAAGGTCTGCGAGCGCCGCACAAAATAAAGTTCGCGGTGTCAGGGTGTACCCGCGAATGTGCAGAGGCACAAAGTAAAGATATCGGCGTTATTGCAACAGAACAAGGTTGGAACCTTTATGTGTGCGGGAATGGCGGTATGAAGCCACGCCATGCCGATCTTTTCGCCACCGACTTAGACACGCAAACCTTAATCAAATACATCGACCGCGTGCTGATGTTCTATGTAAAAACTGCCGATCGACTTCAACGCACCTCGGTGTGGATGGACAACTTAGAAGGTGGGCTAGCCTACCTTCAAGATGTCGTCATCAATGACGCATTAGGCATTAATGGCGAGCTTGAAGCGCAAATGGATACGGTCGTTGACGCCTACCAATGCGAGTGGAAAACCACGATCGAAGACCCACAGTCACGCAAGCGTTTCCGCCAGTTTGTTAATAGTACTGAAACTGACACCAATATTCAGTTTGTCTCTGAGCGCGGGCAAGTAAGGCCAGCAACCGTAGCCGAAAAAGCCGCAGGCGTTGGACAGTTTATCCCAGTGTCTATGGTGTAAAACGACTGAATAAAAGACAAAAGGAGCACATTAATGACGGCAGCACACGATTTTTCCGCAATGCCCACTGAAGAAACAGTATGGCACTGCGCGTGCACTACCGGTGATTTAGTCACCAATAGCGGCGTTTGCGCGCTAATAGAGAACGAACAGGTCGCTATTTTTCATATCAAAATGAACGGTGAATCTCAGATTTACGCTATCGGCAACTTTGATCCTATTGGTAACGCCAATGTGTTGTATCGCGGGTTGTTGGGTTCTATTGGTGGTGCGCCGGTAGTGGCATCTCCTTTATACAAAGAGCATTACTTCCTAGAGACTGGGCTATGTAAAGAGCGAGACGATGTGTCGGTGCGAGCATTTAAGGTAAAAGTTGAAGATGGCAACGTCTACATTGCCCAATAGTGCAACAGTCTAAGGTAAGAACATGAATATGGCTACACAACAACATAATGCTGTAAGCGAGCAGCTTAAACAAACCACGTGCCCTTATTGTGGCGTGGGTTGTGGTGTAGATATCAGTTGCAACGTGAGTAAGCGTACCATTACCCTGGACAACGTTATTGGTACGCCCGAGCATCCCGCCAATTATGGTAGATTGTGTGTAAAAGGAACAAACCTGCTAGAAACAAACGATTTATCAGGTCGCTTGCTTCATCCAACCGTAGCAGGAAAGTCTGTGGATTGGGACACGGCCACAGACGTTATTGCAGATAAAATCACCTCTACTATTGCGCAGTATGGCGCGGATGCCGTTGCTTTTTATGTCTCAGGTCAGCTTCTAACGGAAGATTACTATGTTGCCAATAAGCTGATGAAAGGCTTTATCGGCAGTGCCAATATCGATACCAACTCACGTCTGTGTATGTCATCGGCGGTGGCTGCATATAAGCGCGCATTTGGTGAAGATGTCGTTCCTTGCGATTATTCAGACTTAGAAAACACCGACCTGATTGTGATTACAGGCAGTAACGCCGCTTGGGCACATCCCGTCCTTTTTCAGAGAATTGAGCGGGCTAAACGCCAAAACCCCGATATGAAAGTGGTCGTCATAGACCCAAGGCAAACCGAGACCTGTACGATTGCTGATATGCACTTAGCGATAGCGCCGGGAACTGATGTCGCGCTATTTAATGGTCTTCTCGCTTATGGAGAGAGCACAGGGCGCATTGACCATAATGCGGTAAAGGCATTTGCAGAGGGCCTCGACGACGTTTTGCTAAACGTTAATGACTGCGCTATTGAAAACACTGCACAGCTTTGCGATGTTGATGTTTCTCTTTTGTCTGCTTTTTATGCACTTTTTTCAACGCAAAAACGTGTTGTGACATTTTATTCCATGGGGATAAATCAGTCGTCCAGTGGTGTCGATAAGGCCCAGTCAATCATCAATTGTCATTTGGCGTTTGACTTGATCAGTAAAACCGGATGTGGCCCCTTTTCGATAACTGGGCAGCCTAACGCAATGGGCGGGCGCGAAGTTGGCGGCCTTGCCAACATGTTGGCCGTGCATTGCGATATTGAGAATCCTGAGCATGTAGATGCGATTAAAACCTACTGGAATGCCCCGGTTATGCCACAAAAGCAGGGGCTAAAAGCAGTAGACTTATTTGATGGCATTGAGCAAGGAAAGGTTAAATTTGTTTGGATCATGGGCACCAACCCTGTTGTCAGTATGCCAAACCGACGCCAAGTTGAGCGCGCGTTAACCCAGTGCGAGATGGTTGTAGTTTCTGACATTGTTAACGCCAATGACACGCTTCAGTTTGCTCATGTTGCCTTACCCGCCACGGGGTGGTCTGAGAAAGACGGCACAGTCACAAACTCTGAACGACGTATCTCAAGGCAGCGAGGCATTTTGCCTGCCCCAGGTGATGCAAAGCACGATTGGCAAATTATGTGCGATGTTGCAAAGAAAATGGGTTTTTCAGAAGCATTTGACTACACCCATCCTTCACAAATATTTAGCGAATACGCCGGGCTAACTGGGTTTCGCAACAATGGAAAGCGTCAGTTAGATTTATCGCCATTGCACGGCTTGAGCGAGAGCCAATACAACAACCTTTCGCCAATACAGTGGCCGTTTGAAACGCGAGACTCAAGCTATGATGGTGAACCAACCGTAAATTTGCACGCCCGACGCCCATTTGCGGATAAAGTTTTCTCTACATCTTCAGGCAAAGCAAAGCTCATTGCTGTGCAGTATCGCGCGCCATTGCAGCAAACCAGTGGCGCATATCCCTTCATTGTAAACAGTGGGCGCGCTCGCGATCACTGGCACACAATGACCCGTACGGGTAAAGCAGCAAAGCTACACGCGCACATGAAGCACGCTAACGTCCATGTTAACCCTGATGACGCCATAAAATATTCTCTGAAACACGGGCAGTTAGTATCACTTGAAAGTCCGGCCATGGCCGAAGGAAGCGCAAAAGCGTCTCAAGACTCACTGACCGCGATACCTGTTATTTATCCTGTGAAAATGGATGACAGTATACGAAGAGGCGAGGTTTTTATTCCTATTCATTGGTCGGCGCAGTGGGGATCGCATTGCCATTTAGGGGCATTGTACGCCAGTGCGGTCGACCCCATTTCAGGGCAGCCAGAGCTAAAGCATGCGGCTGCGATGATAAAGCCTGCACCATTTGATGTTATTGGACACGTATTTTTTGACAATAGTATTGATGAACAAACGCTACAAACGGCTTGCCACTATTGGCGTAAAACGCCATTAGAAACAGATAAATGCGCATCAGGAACGGCCTATGATATTGCGTGTAATGCATCTCGTCGCGAGATGCTAGCTAGCTTTCTAGATGCGTTGCCCAAAACCTCACAGGTCATTCACTGTCATCATAAATCGCATACAGTGTGCATCGCCACGAATAACAGCGCAGTATGTTTTATTGCGGTACTGGAAGATAACGTTAACGACATTATTGATGCGTCAATGAGTGTGCTCAATGGCGAAGGGCTGACTGCGTTGGCCAATCAAGTGTTGGGCGATGCCATAGAGCTGCAAACGCAACAACAGTTGTTGCGAGGGCACGTTGACGAGCGATTTATGCAAGGCGAACTTGTGTGTAGCTGTTTTGCAGTGAGAGAAAAGAGCATTGTTGACGCCGTGCATCAGGGGGCAGTAACCGTATCAGCCCTAGGAGAAGCACTTAAATGTGGAACAAACTGTGGCTCGTGTAAACCTGCATTGTCTCAACTTATATCGCGCAATTTGGTTATTGCCACACAGTCTCAATAACCTCTTTTCGTCGCGGGGTTAATAAGCGTGTCTTATTAACCATGTCATTTTTTGGAGCTATTAAGTATGTCTTGGTTATCAACACTCATTAAACCGTTTTTCAACCATGTACTCTTTTTAAACAAGCGTACATTTGAGCCTAGTATGCTTAAACCTCGCCTATTTCAAAGCGCTGGAACAGCAGCGCTAAACGTTTATCGACGCAGCTCAAATGATGAGTGTGGGGCTAATGGTCACACATTGACGAGATTTGTCGACACAAGCCATGTTGAAAGTGACAAAGGAAGTGTGGGGCAAGTGTTTATTGTCGGGGCCGGGCCAGGTGATGCAGAGCTACTTACATTAAAGGCGCTGCGTTTGTTGCAGCAAGCCGATATCGTGCTTTTTGATGCGCTCGTCAGTGAAGATGTTTTAGCGATGATCCCACTGCATGTGAAAAAAGAATACATGGGTAAACGTTGCAAAAAACACAGTTTCACACAGCAAGCTATTTGTGAAAGGGTGGTAACGTTGGCACTAGAGGGCAAAAATGTCGTCCGGTTAAAAGGAGGAGATCCTGCGCTATTTGCCCGTACCTGTGAAGAAACCGCAGCGCTTGATAAGGCTGAAGTCGCCTATGCGATAGTACCTGGCATTACTGCGGCATCCGGCATGTCAGCGTATACGGGTATTCCATTAACAGATAGACGCTGTGCTCAATCTGTTTCGTTTATTACCGCGCACTTTCAAGATGCTTCACAATGGCCTGAAATGAAGCCGCTTGCGCAAAATGTGCTAAAGCAAACCGTAGTGGTTTACATGGGGTTAAGCCGACTTGATGGCCTTGCAAAAGGCTTGATGTGCTATGACGTACCCGCTGATTGGCCTGTGGCAGCGGTTGAAAACGCGACGACATCAAACCAGCGTGTTATCACAGGCTCGCTATCATCTATTGGCACTCTTGTGCGAGACGCTAATTTAACAGGCCCTACGTTACTTGTTTTCGGAAAGGTGGTAGAGTCTAGACAACACGTTAATCAGTGTCTGCTTGATGCACGGCGCTTCCAACATTACTAACATCATTATCAACAACGTCATTAATAAAAATATGCAGCAAGCGTTCAGCGAATACATCAAAATCATTGGCAAAGGACAAAAAGGCGGAAGAAGTTTAACCCGCGATGAAGCGTACAACGCCATGAAAATGGTACTTGCTGGTGAAGTGACCGGGGATCAGCGGGGGGCATTTTTGATGTTATTGCGTACTCGCGAAGAAACCCCTGAAGAAGTCATCGGGTTCGTTGATGCCTGTCGCGAGCTTATCGAAGGTGACGTTCAAACACTGACTCCTACCCTTGATATAGGCTGTTATGCTGGAAAGCGGCGTCAGCTTCCTTGGTATTTATTGGCGGTAGCCGTGCTGGCTGCAGAGGGCCATCGTATTATGTTGCACGGCGCTCATGAGCCTGGTTCTGGACGATTGTACGCCAGTAAGGCGTTACCGATACTCGGGCTTGCTGAGGCAAAAAACATTTCAGACGCTAAACATCAACTTGATGCCAAAGGTGTTACCTATCTAGATTTATCATATTTATTGCCCGCTTTAGATACGCTTATAAAATTGCGAGAAGTATTTGGCTTGCGTTCGTGTGCCAACACACTTGCCCGCTTGCTTAACCCAACCGCAGCGAAGTACTGTGTGCAAGGCGTGTATCACATGCACCTCGATCACAAGCACTGTCGTGTTAACGAAAATTACCCTCATATTGGTGCTTTGTGCTTTCGAGGTGACGGCGGAGATCCAGAAGTAAACGGCGAAAGGGAAACCGCGCTTTTTGTAACCCGCAACGGCGAAACGCAAGAGATACGACTGCCGGTTATTACCGAAAAATGGGCGCTGAAAGACACCCGAATGAACGTGAATGATATGCTAGAAGTATGGCAAGGCATACGCAATCATGTTTATGGCGAACAGGCCATTATTGGAACACTGGCAAGTTATTTAGTATTGCTAGAGCAGCACAACACGTCAGATGCTATAGCAAAAGCACAGGCATTGTGGCTGCAGCGCGATAAATCTTCTCTTCCATTTTCTTAGACAATAGTCTGCTTTAACTGCCTTAGTCTTGACATACACATGGGTATAATTGTTAATAGTATTAACAAGGTACTCCATGTGTGATGTTATGCGACTTGGGCTTTTTTTTCTTTTCTTAATTGTTGTGTCGTTAGCCCCTCGCGCTGAGGAGTCCGATACAAGCGTTACGCTCGTACTTGCTGCAGATATGCCTGATATCAGTGACGAGCATGCAGGCTACTATCCACAATTACAAACCTTGGTTAAAGAATACCGCAGCAAAGACGAAACCGTCTTTTTCGTATTTGGTGGCGGCTCTATCGGGCCTAGTGCACTCTCATCATTTGATCGGGGGTCGCATATCATTGATATTCTTAACTCCATTGAGCCCGACGTGATGGGAGTAACTAAAAGGGAATTTAGCTTTTATGAGGACGAATTGTCATTGCGTTCTTACGAAGCAGCATTTCCATTTGTTGCGAGTAACGCCGTTGTTAGGCGTGAAGGGCGCAGGCCTGATGGTCTTCAAACATCTGTCATAATTAAACAAGACAATGTAGCTTTGGGCGTTATCTCTGTGCTTCACGAAAGGGTTGTAAGTGAATACCAACTCTCCGATATAGCCATTGAATCACCACAAAAGGTCATCATCGAAGAAGCTAGGGCATTGCGTGAAAGGGGGGCCGACCTAGTCTTGCTTCACTACTCTTATCCTTTCACTTTTATCGATAATTTACTCTCCAAACATATTGTGGATGTAGCCTTTATTTCCGATAGTCGCTTAAATGAGAAAAAGTTGGACGACCCTACTGAAAACCCCCGAAACCTGAGCCTTTCTCAATCAGGCAACGCGGTTGTGGCGCGCCTTAAAAAGCATCCCACATGGTCGGTCACATCTTCTGAAAAAATAAAGCTAGGCTCGCTTAGTCCAAATCCCAGCGTACAAGAGCAAGTTTACGGATATGAAGCTCGACTTAAGCGCTTGCTCAATATACAAATTGGAGAGTGGAACACTGCACATTCAACCCTTCGTGCAGAGGTAAGAAGTCAAGAAAACGGCTTTGCTAACCTTGTTGTTGATACGCTTAAAGACTATGCCAATACCGATGTTGCCCTTTTGAATGGAGGAAGCATTCGCGGAAATAAAACATACGAGCCTGGAATGCCAATATCGCGACAGGATATCGTAGTGGAAATGCCGTTTCGCGCCAGTGTAGTATCGTTACGCCTTTCAGGGGAGCAACTGATTCTAGCGCTAGAGCAGGGGCTATCTCAGTATGAAAATGTTAAAGGTGGATTCCCTCATGTTGCTGGCATGCAATATACCTTTGATAGTCGTGCAAAGCCTTTTTCTCGCGTTAAATCTGTTAGTGTGGGTGGCGAGCCACTGCGCCCTGAAAGAATGTACTCGGTTGCTACAAGCGACTTTCTCGCTAATGGTGGAGATGGTTACTTTGCGCTGAAAGATGCGCCGCGTCTTAATAGTCAAACAGCAAGACCTCCTCAAATATCCGACCTTGTAGTTCAGAAAATTGCCAATCAATACAATGTATCTACGCATAAAATGCAGCGTATTTTGAATGTGGCAAAAGGAAGGTAGGATGGCTAATAAAAAAAAGACCCTTCAGTTTTTTGTGCTGGCGCAATGTAGTGTGATGGGGCTGTTCTTGTTTATTTTAGCCATGTCGATATTCAGACTGGACGATGTTAGAAAGATATTGAGTGATGTTGCTACAACCTCAATTCCTACACTCAGTCAAGCCACAGAAATTACCCGAGAGGTACAGCATTTAATATCACTCACGGCGCGCCTTACTGCGTCTGAGAACCAGTCATCTCGACGAATTGTGAAAGCGGCACTGGATGATTCTCTCAACCGTCTAAGAGCGCCCATTATTCATGACGAGTTCAGCGACAAATATTTAATGACTCAACTCAGCGTACTTGTGCAGGAAATTGACGAGCTTAATGCTTTAGTCACGCAACGAATTGATGTTGAAAAGGAAGTAAGCGTAGAGCGAGAAGCACTCTTTGACTACCTCAATAGTATTTTTGAGGGGAACGATGAGCAATTTGTCGACCTGCAACATTCTAAAATGCTGGTGTCGCTCATTCTACAAATTGCCCAGATTAACCAACAATTCCAGTTACACGAGCTAAGACTTCTAGAAGGTAATATTGAAAATAGCATCGCACAGCTTCGCGCAACGTCTAACAATAGCGCAAGTAGTCAAGCGTTGGTGTCATCGTTAGAAGAAGCGGTACTCGATGAATGGGGAATGATAGACAAGCAAGCTAATGTCATGCGGATCAGGGGGCGTTCGCGGGGACGCGGTAGTTTCGTTGAACACTTGGCTGAAGAAGTAGCGTCTAACATAGAATATCGAACGGCATCTATTACACAAGCCACCTATGAACACGCCGACAACGCCAATCGAAGTGTTACAAAACAAATCAGTTTGTCACTTGCGCTGTCGTTAATTGTCATGCTGATTTGTTGTGCCATTATTTTCTATATCTACAAACGCATTATTTTGCGGCTGATAGCGCTAACCAATTTAGTTGAGAACGACAGTGAAGCGGTTAAATCTCAAGAAGCTGAACTCATAAACTTGTCGTTGAGCGATGCGCTAACCAATATTCCAAATCGGCGTGCTTTTGAACTAGAAATTGAAAAAAGCAGAGCCATGGCGAAGCGTCACAAGTGGCCGTTAACCGTGTTGATGATTGACGTAGACCACTTTAAAGCCTACAACGACCATTATGGGCACACTCAAGGCGACGCCTGTCTTAAGAAAGTGGCAAAAGGGTTAAACAAAGCCATTGCCCGCAATACCGATTTCTGCGCACGTTACGGTGGAGAAGAGTTTGTGGCAATTATGCCTAATACTGACCAGCGCGGTGCGGGTATAAAGGCAGAAGAAGCGAGGGAGATTATCGAACAGTTACACATCGCTCACGCTAAAAGTAACGTCTCTGATTACATAACGGTCAGTATTGGCGCTGCCACTTTTTACTTTGACGAACAAAATGATTGGCAACCCGACACTCTGTTGAATTTAGCGGATAATGCATTGTATCAAGCTAAAAATGCTGGTCGAAATCGTTGCGTTTTTATACGACAGCCTTAACCTTAACTGTCAACACGCTCTAGGTAGTGCAACAGCCTGCATACTTAAGTTTTCTTTACGCTGCTATTTTCATCTTTCATTTCAGTTCTATTTTCGGCACGTGCGTCGATTTTCGGCACGCTCTTCGATGCTCTGCTATCTTTAATTTTGCATATATGTTTGCCGATTTAGCTTGGGAGTATTGGATGTTTTTCAAAAACAAAGAATTGATTGCCGAAAATCAACGATTACAACAAGAGTTAGCTGCTTTTAAAATGGTCCAGCAGGAACTTCGTGAAGAAATGCTGTTCGTTCAACTTGATAAAGAAGGGCGAATTACAGATGCAAATGACTTATTTGTAAAGGCTAGCGGTCATAAAGTAGATGGCATAAAGGGTAAGTCCCTGGAGTCTTTAATACCGGCTAAATCGCATAAAAAAGATGATGTGAAAGCGATACTTAAAGCCATTAAACAGCAAGAACATTGGCATGGTGCGCTTAATTTAAAGAATGCTTCAGGGCATGAAATTTGGGTAAGAGGCATTATCCACCCTGTCGATAATGCACAAGGCAATGTTGATTATATTGCCTTTTATATGGCTGAGCAGACCCAAAATATCGCCTATAGCAATGAACTTAGAGACTTAATAACTGCCCTGCATCGTTCTTCGGCGGTAATCGAATTCGCATTGGATGGCACTATTCTCAATGCCAATGACAATTTTCTTACTGGTATGGGATATAAGAAAGACCAAATTGTAGGTAAACACCATCGTATTTTCTGCACTGAAGAAGAAGCAAAGTCGCAAGCCTACAAAACGTTTTGGCAGGACTTAGCTACCGGTAAAGTGGTATCAGGGCGCTTTAAGCGGATTGATAGTCGAGGGAACGAAGTGTGGCTAGAGGCTTCCTACAATCCCATTCGCAACGAAGACAATGAACTCTACAAAGTCGCTAAGTTTGCCACAGTAATTACAGAGCAAATGCAGCGTGAAGTTGCTATTTCTGAGGCAGCCAATGTAGCGTTCACTATTTCAAAAGAAACAGGAGAACAGGCTAAAAAAGGGAGTGATATTCAAAAGGCAACAGTTAGCACAATGAACGAACTTGCCAAGAGAATGGGTGATGCCAGTGAAGGTATTAAAGATCTCGACGAGCAATCGCAAAAAGTCGCTGATTTGGTAAAGAGTATTAGCGGTATTGCTGATCAAACGAATTTACTGGCGCTCAATGCCGCTATCGAAGCTGCAAGAGCGGGTGATCAAGGGCGCGGGTTTGCAGTCGTGGCCGATGAGGTCCGTCAACTTGCATCACGAACAAGTAGTGCTACAGAAGAGATTGTGAGTGTTGTTGTCGAAAACAGAAAGCTTACCGAGAATGCCGTACAGCTGATTGAAGCGGGTCAAGAGAAAGCCAGAGAAGCATTGGAATATGCCAATGAATCGGGCAAAGCGATGACAGAGATACAGCATGGCGCTGATGAGGTGGTTAACGCTATTGGGCAGTTTACGCAAAAGTTATAGCGAGTGTTCCAATGCGCACCACAGTTGAACAAAAAGACTTTTTTGGTGCATTAACATGGCATGTTGCGGCGCAGTTTCTGTCTTCATAGTAGTTAATGTTTATAAATATCAGTGAGTTATATTTTTGGCACGGACACTGCTCTGTCTTACTCCGTAATGCTGCGCAGATGATGCGCTTAACTTATTTTACGAAGAACAACAAGGAATCAAGTCGAGTCAGGGAAGTACTTGAGACTTAACTTGGTAATAAGTGAATAATAATAACAATACGCTATTTGGTTTTTTTTAAACCTTCACAAAGAAGAGGTGTGAGCGGGAATTCCTTGCTTACCAATTACAATTTGAACAGTTTGTAAGTACTGTGAGCTTACAAATCTGGCAACGAAGCCCACCAAGCGCGACAGTTAAGTGTCGACAGCTGGTGGGTTTTTTTTTGGCTACGAGGAACACGTATGACTGGGTTAACAACATCACTAATAAAGCGATTTTCGAAGGCGAGTGTAACCGTGTGTACCGCACTCGCTGTGACTTTTTGTGCAGTATCTACCTCTGCGATAGCACAAGAGCAAACGGTAGGCTGGCCTGAAAAAGAAGAACTCAAATTTGGTTTTATCAAACTTACTGATATGGCACCGCTTGCCATTGCTTACGAGAAAGGCTTTTTTGAAGACGAGGGGTTATACGTCACCCTTGAGGCGCAGGCAAATTGGAAGGTATTGCTTGACCGGGTTATCGACGGACAGCTTGACGGCGCGCACATGCTAGCGGGTCAGCCATTAGGGGCGACGATTGGTTTTGGTACTGAATCTCACGTTGTAACTGCTTTTAGTATGGATCTCAATGGTAATGGCATCACGGTTTCTAATGAGATTTGGGAAAAAATGAAAGCGCATATTCCGCATGAAGACGGAAAGCCTGTTCACCCAATCAAAGCTGATTATCTAAAGCCTGTGGTTGATGAATATCGCAGTGCCGGCAAGCCGTTTAATATGGGCATGGTGTTCCCTGTATCAACGCACAATTATGAACTGCGCTATTGGCTAGCAGCTGGCGGTATTCATCCTGGTTATTACGCGCCGCATAAAGGCGATACTGCAGGGCAGATTGACGCGCAAGCGCTGCTTTCGGTAACACCTCCTCCTCAAATGCCAGCCACTATGGAGGCGGGTACTATTTATGGTTACTGTGTTGGCGAGCCATGGAATCAACAAGCTGTTTTTAAGGATATCGGCGTACCGGTTATTACCGATTATGAAATTTGGAAGAACAACCCCGAAAAAGTCTTTGGTGTAAGCCAAAGCTGGGCAGAGAAACATCCCAATACACATATTCGCGTAGTCAAAGCATTGATTCGAGCAGCAATGTGGCTAGACGAAAACAACAACGCCAATCGTCCTGAAGCCGTCAAAATACTTGCAAAAAGTACGTATGTTGGGGCTGATGAAGACGTACTTGCCAACAGCATGACAGGCACGTTCGAATATGAAAAAGGGGACAAACGCGATGTGCCTGACTTCAATGTATTCTTCCGCTACAACGCTACATACCCCTATTACAGCGACGCTATTTGGTATCTGACACAAATGCGCCGCTGGGGACAGATATCAGAAGCCAAATCGGATGAATGGTATAAAGAAATGGCTAAAAAAGTATACAAGCCAGAGACTTACGCTAAAGCAGCACTCGCGCTAATTGCAGAGGGCAAAGCAAATGCAGCTGATTTTCCTGAGTTCGCCACTGAGACTGGCTATAAGCCACCGCAAAGTGAATTTATAGACGGTGTGACGTTCGATGGAAGCAAACCAAATGCTTACCTTGAGCAGTTCAGTATTGGTCTAAAAGGTAAAACGGTTCTTTAAGGTAAATAAGACGGCCTTGTAAAGAGTCAAGGCCGTCAAACTTGTAAGTTCATGAAAGGTGTCAGGAGCAAGCGATGAGCAAAATGACCACAATTCTTCGAATGCCAACATCGGCATCGACAAACAATAGTACGTTAGGTCGCGTTTATAACATGACACCAGCCTTGTTATTGCCCATTATCGGCTTACTGATGTTTCTCGCTGTGTGGAACGGTGTTGCGAAAAGTATCGATACCTCGTTGGGGCAGTTTCCTGGACCCGCAGAGGTGTGGGAACAAGCGGGCGCTTTAATTGATGAGCATATTGCACAGCGTGAAAAAGCCGACGCGTTTTATCAACGTCAAGAGGCGCGAAACGCAGAGCGAGTGAAACAAGACCCTTCATATGTACCAAAACTACGTGACTTTACTGGCGCACCAACGTTCTTTGACCAAATATGGACGAGCTTGTATACCGTCATGGTGGGGTTTGTGATCGCGTCACTGGTTGCAGTTCCCGTCGGAATTTTGTGTGGCTTAAGTAAGTCGGCGTATACGGCAATAAATCCACTGATTCAATTATTCAAGCCAGTCTCCCCACTAGCTTGGCTCCCGCTTGTTACTATGGTTGTTAGCGCTCTATACGTCAGTGACGACCCTGCGTTTTCAAAGTCGTTTGTGACATCTGCTTTTACGGTATCGCTGTGTTGTTTGTGGCCGACACTTATAAATACTGCAGTTGGCGTTTCAAATATTGATAAGGACCTTATCAATGTCAGCAAAGTGCTTCGCCTTACGCCCTTTGCTCATCTAACAAAGATTGTCTTGCCTTCGTCTATTCCAATGATTTTTACCGGGCTGCGGTTATCACTAGGTATTGGGTGGATGGTATTGATTGCTGCTGAAATGTTGGCGCAAAACCCTGGGCTTGGAAAGTTTGTCTGGGACGAATTTCAAAATGGCAGTTCAGAATCTCTTGCTAGGATAATGGTGGCTGTACTGACAATAGGTGCCATCGGCTTTGTGCTGGACCGTCTTATGCTATCGGTACAACGGGCTGTAAGTTGGGACAAGTCGAGCGTTTTACGTTAATTACTCGCAGGATAAAGGAAAAAATACGATGTCTTCAAAACATTTAGAACTTGCCCAAGTGGGTATTGACTTTCCAACGCCTAAAGGCCCTTTTACCGCACTAACCGATGTTAATCTAAAAATAGCCAAAGGTGAATTTGTGTCATTAATTGGCCATTCTGGATGCGGTAAATCGACGGTTCTTAATATTGTCGCAGGCCTTCATCAGGCTACCACAGGAGGCGTTATCTTAGATGGTGCAGAGGTTCGTACTCCTGGCCCTGAAAGAGCAGTTGTCTTTCAGAATCATTCTTTGCTTCCTTGGTTGAGTGTTTATAAAAATGTCGAGCTAGCAGTGAAGTCAACCATGCGCGGTAAATCGAAAAGTGAGATGAGGGATTGGATCATGCACAACCTTGAACTTGTGCACATGACCCATGCATTAGACAAGCTGCCCAGTGAAATTTCAGGCGGTATGAAACAGCGTGTAGGTATCGCCCGTGCCCTAGCCATGGAGCCAAAAGTATTATTGATGGATGAACCCTTTGGGGCACTTGATGCGCTTACTCGTGCTCATCTTCAAGACTCTTTAATGGAAATACATGCTGATTTGGGTAACACCGTTATCATGATTACTCATGACGTCGATGAGGCAGTCTTGCTCTCAGATAGAATTGTGATGATGAACAATGGGCCTGCTGCAACCATTGGCGAAATACTCGATATAGCGTTACCGCGACCAAGAGACCGCTTAGCCCTTGCTGACAATAAGCAATACAACCACTACCGCCATGAAGTGCTCACCTTTCTTTACGACAAACAGAAGAAAGTGGAAACCGTTGCTTCACATGGCAAAAAAAATTCTAAACAACTATCTAAAGAGGTGTCATCTGAAAAAAAAGACGCGAATGAATCAGATGCTGCCTAACGCGGTCGGCTTCTGAACTTAGCGACCACGTGTCGCAACCATTTTTCAAGCAGTTTTCCTTTGCCATTTTTATTCGGTAGGGCGCTGCTATGCTTAAAAAAACAATATTGAAAGGGAACACACATGAACACGCTACACAAAATGAGTTTGAAGCTACTCTCTACATCAATGCTCATGGCTTTCGCTTCACACGCTGCGGCGAATGATATCCATGATGCTTTGAGTAACTCAACCGCATACGCAGACTTTAATTTGCGCTATGAATCTGTTGATCAAGACAACGCACTTAAAGATGCGAGCTCCCTAACCCTTAGAACATGGCTAGGATTTTCAACCGGAAGTGTTAATGGGTTCTCTTTTACGGCTGAGGTTGAGGATAGTCGTATTGTAATGGGACAGGATGAATTTACGGTTGGGCCAACAGGGTTCAACGTAGGCGAGTATTCTGTCATCGCCGACCCTGAGACGACCGAACTCGATCAAGCCTATATTCAATATAAAAACGACAACTTTACCGCTCGCGTTGGACGCCAAGTCATCACGCTTGATGATCATCGTTTTGTGGGTCATGTGGCGTGGCGTCAAGACAAACAGACGTTCGACGCTGTCAGTGCGAAATACGCAGTAAATAAAGAGCTAGAGTTATTCTATAGCTATTTGTACAAACGTAATCGTATTTTTGCTGAAGCAGCAGATTTAGATTCAAAAGACCATATCCTGCATGCGACTTACAAATCGAAAGTGGGTAAATTTGTCGCCTATGCCTACTTACTTGAGGTCGATAACGATACGAGCAATGCGCTAGATACCTACGGCGTAAGTTATGACGGAAAAATGCAAGGCGACAGCATTAATTGGGCTTATGGCGCAGAGTTTGCGACACAGTCAAGTGAGTCAGGAAGCGCAGAAACCGCAGTGGATTTCGATGCCTCTTACTTCAACGCATATTTAGGCGCAACAATGTCAGGTATAACCGCGAAAATAGATTATGAAGTATTGGGTTCTGACGATGGTCTTTATGGTTTTGCTACGCCATTGGCTACCTTACATAAGTTTAACGGCTTTGCGGACCTATTTTTAGCAACGCCAACGCAAGGGCTGCAAGACGTAAAGTTATCCTTGTCTGGCAAAGCTGCGGGTGGAAAATGGTTGTTGGCCTATCATGATTACTCTGCTGATGAGAGCACAGCTGAGGTTGATGATTTAGGTAGCGAAATTAATGCACAATACACGACGACATTTGCACATAAATATCGATTCGGTATTAAGTACGCGGCCTATGATGCCGGTGACATAAAAGTAGATACCAACCGCTTTTGGATGTGGGTTGGCACGCGCTTTTAATTATGGCACTTTTTGAAACGTACGAAGCCAAATACGAAGGCGCTGATGCTGTCAGTGCCCTTATTCTCTGTGGTGGGAAATCACAGCGCATGGGGCAAAACAAAGCACAACTAGCCCTTGGGCAGCGCACCTTTCTAACTACAGCAAAAGATACCGTTAGACGCGCTGGAATAGAAAACGTAGTAAGTGTTGGTCAAAAAGGCTGTGATGTAGTTGATGACATTGCTTTTTGTGGGCCAGGTGCAGCACTTATAAGTGCGCTATATCAATTGAATTCAAAAAAAGCTGCAGATAGCGACATTGAGGTTACGGCTAGTGAAAACAACCTTGCATTAACGGAGATTGTTTTAGTGTTGCCCGTTGATATGCCACTATTAACGCCTTCTTCCATTCACTTTTTATTGGGTAAGGCGCGTGAAACAAAGCAAAGTGTTTACTTTGAAAACGAGTGCTTTCCTTTGGTCATATACAATGTGTATTGCCACCAACATAAACTGAGAGCGCTGAAAAATAGTGTTGCATCGCCTTCAATGCGCGCCGTTATTAATGCCGTTGGTGCAGTGGGAATACCCACACCAACAGCAATTAAACCAACATTGTTAAATGTAAATACGCCACACGAATATGCATTAATCTCGTAACCAGCCGCGAGCGACTGCGATATCGAGTTGCGCCATCACGTAATCCCAAAGTGCAGGTGCGCAGCTTTTAAGGTGTGCATTGCGTTTTTCTATCTTACTTCTCGCAATATTGTGCTTATTCCAACTGCCGCCTTCATTTTTCATATTCTGAAAAACGGGGAGAACGCGGTCCATGGCTTTGGCAAATTCAGCATCCGGCGTTGTGGCCTCTTCAAACTCTAACCACAAGGCCAACATTTCGTCGTTGAAAGGCGTTGGCAATAGACCAAAAATTCGTTTGGCTGCGGCCACTTCTTTTTCGGCTTGAGCATCGTGATCTTGCTGTTCGTTAAAAGCGAACATGTCGCCGGCATCAATTTCGACAATATCATGGATCAAAATCATGCGGATTACGCGCGTTACATCAATTGGCTTGTTAGCATATTGACTCAACATGTTTGCCATGAGTGCAACGTGCCAGCTGTGTTCGGCAGAGTTTTCTTGACGTTCTCCGTCAACGGGCAGGGTTATCATGCGCTTTACGGCTTTTAACTTATCAAGTTCACAAATAAAGTCGGCAAATTCACTTACTTGAACCATAGGTTCGAATTCCTTGTTGAATAATAAAAATGGGCGCTAATGCGCCCATTTTGTAAGGTATGTTTATGCTTATTTTTGTTCAGATAGCCAAACAATAAGGTCCGCAATATCGTCAAATGTCATATCAGCAGTAAAGGTAGGCTGGTACTTTCCATTAATAATGAAGTTAGGCACACCCGTTAAGTGCTCGCGATATGCGTCAATTTGTTGCTGGTTTTTACGTAGCATGCTGTTAACGCCAAAGCTCTTCGCCATTTTATCGAACTCTTCGCCATCTACGCCATTAACAACGAAGATGTTACGAAGGTCACGTAGACCAGTAATAGAAGCACGTTGCTTGTGAATATAGTTGAAGATAGCACCGTTCATTGCATCTTCTTGTTTCATCGCACGGGCAATCAGCATAGCCTTGGTTGCAGCATCTTGTACGTCAGGGCCAGTAAAGCGCATGAAATTCACGTGTACTTTATTGAATTTAGTGCCTTCGGCTTTCTTTTCTTTAATCTGAGCAACAATAGGCTCAAACTGGAAGCAGTGCGGACACCAGAAAGAGAAATACTCAGTAATTACTGGTTTATCAGTCGCTTCTTTGTCTAGTACAATGTAGTGCGTACCTTCTTTCCACTTAGATGATGAGCCTTCGGCACATGCCGTAAGTGGCATAAGCATTGCCATGATAAACATGACTGCAAACTTTTTCATGGAAACAATCCCTATAATATTTAACTAATTATCGCCGATGAGATTATCACAGGCGCGTACGCTTAACTAGAGCGTGTTTAATACCTGTGTCTTATTTCACGATAAGTGCACCAAAAAACACGTTATGTGCTCTATGCCCCTTTGTGCGAAATGCGACAGAACGAAAATAAAAAAGGGGCCGAGAGCCCCTGTTAATGCGTGATGCTACATTTGATAGTGAACAGATAGTAGCGCACGCCTTTCTTGGCCCGCGAAGCCTACAATATCTTCGTAATCAGTATCAAATAGGTTGTTTAGTTTAAGCGTAAGTTGCCATTGTTCAGTGACTTGGTAACCCAGATTTACACTGGCTAACGTATACGCTGATAGCGCGATGGTTTGCGCTGAAGCAGGAAACGGAGGGAAGAAGGTGTCGTAGCGCGTGCCTGTGTATGCCAGCTTGCCATACAAAGTAAATCGCTCAGTACCTAAATCAGAGGTGTAAACCAACGCCCCTTGATGTCGCGCACGTCTAAGTTCAGTAGAGGTAACACCCGCATTAGTTTGTTCGGCATCTAGGTAGCTATACGATGCACTAAGGTTACCGAAATCGCTGTTCCAATTTACTTCAACGTCAACGCCATCTCTGTGACTCTTTCCATTCACATTATCAGCGCTAAAAGCACCTAAGTCGGCAACAAATACAAAACCATTTATTTCATTATCGAGCTCTGCTGAAAATAAACTCACTTGACCTGACATACGGTGCCAGTTGGCTTTTAGCCCCACTTCAATTTCTTCACTGTTCTCAGGTTCGAGGTTTTCGTTACCAATAAAGCTCGCTGGGAAATAGCCAAAACGCTCAGTAAATGTTGGCGTTTTTACCGCTTTTCCGTAGCTTGTGAAAAGCGCATAACGTTCGTCCACCTGCCAAGTAATTCCTGCGCGGTAACTGTTTGCGTCATCAAACTCACTGTTGTCATCAATCCGTGCACTTAAGGTGGCGAACAGGCTCGGTGTTATCGCTCCGTTGGCTTCTGCAAATACGCTGTGCGTATTGTCATGTTGCTTTTGGTTAGGATCGCCAAAGTTTATCGGGCCTCGCTGTGAAAACAGGCGTTGTAAATACTCAATGCCTCCGGCAAATTGCCAATTATCGAGCGAGTAAAAGTTGGTCCAATTCAGTTCAATGCGCTCGCCTGTGGTGCCTCCGGCATCGATTCCAGCGGTAGTATTGTCATTTTCATCTTTGCGATAGTTAGCGCTTAGTCGCGAGCGGTAAGCCGATGAGGTAGGCGTATAGTCCCAGCGAAATTGCGTGCTTACCTGATAGCCGTCGGTCACATTGTCTGAGTCGGTGGGTAAACCCGTAGAAACAAAATCAGTGCCGTCGTACTCATTTTCATAGTCAACGGTGCGCAAGCGGGCAATAAAGCCATGCTCTGTACTGACTTGATAATTTAGGTTTAATCCAGCGGTTAAATTGTCATAACCGTCATCTTCATTGCCAGTTCGTGCAATATTGTCACCGTCGGTGGTGATATAGTTGGCATACGCTGCAATATTCAGTTTATCTATGTGAGAGGTGGCATTAACGCTGCCTTGGTAGGTACCTTGAGTACCCACGCCAGCGGTCAGGTTTAAAGATGAATAGTCTTGTGTCGATTGGCCAGCTTTGGTGGTAATGCTAAGTACACCGCCTATGGCGCCACTGCCCCAACGCGCGCTTTGTGGGCCGCGAAGAAGTTCAATGCGAACAACGTTGGCACTGGTAAGGTGGGCTAAATCAATCAAACTGCCCTGGCCGATGTCATTGGCCACCACGCCATCGATAAGTACCAGCAGGTGGTTTGTTTCGCTACCACGTACTCGCACTTCAGTTAACCCTCCTGGGCTGCCCGATTGTGACAAACTAACGCCAGGTAAGCCGCGGATAAGCTCCGTCAGTTGCACGGCACCAGATGCTTCTATGTCGGATTGTGTGAGCACTGACACTGAGCCAGGGAATTGAGTTACCTGAACAGGAAGCCTTGACCCGGTAATGGTCAGTGTTTCTACATTACTGTTGGTTTCTTGAGATAATGCAGACGTGCTTACGCACGAAAGTACCGCAGCGGTAACTGCAGCATAAGTAAAGTGTATACGCATGGTTCTTTATGTATTTTCTTTAATGCGCTCCGCCCGAGCACATGTTGATGTGGAAGTAAGCTTGCTGCGCTTGCAAATGCGACTGCGAGCTTACCGTGAAGCACAGGCCGGTATCCGGGCTTACTCACCAATGTGTGTAGCGCACATGTTGGCTCTTTTACCTTCCCATCTTGAAAACGGTCGCCGTTTTTGCACTTGATACTTAAGCACATGGCGACAACAAAGACAGTGGTGTATGAAAAGAAAATGTCTAATGTGACATTGAGTTTACCGTTGCGGGGGCAGCATCAGGTTTACACTGATTTCCCGTTTAACGCCAATAACCGCAGAACTTAATTGTTATTGGCGCACCTACGCGTCACGCAGTATATAGAAAAGGTGTGTGGTTTAAAACCCGAGCTTAAGTGGCGGCTCTTGCAAGGCCGCAAGTTGCTCCTTAAGTGCCAGAATTTGGCCTTCCCAATACTTGTCTTCAGCGAACCATGGAAACGCACGCGGAAAAGCGGGATCTTCCCATCTACGTGATAACCACGCCATATAATGGACCATACGCATAGCGCGAAGCGGCTCAATCAAAGTTAACTGACTCGTATCAAAAGGGTGAAACTCTTCATAAGCTTCTACCAGTGTATCTAATTGCAGTAATTGTTGCTGGCGGTCGCCACTTAGCATCATCCACAAATCTTGAATAGCGGGGCCCATCCTGCAGTCATCTAAATCGACAAATGTTGGGCCGTCACGCCATAAAATATTGCCTGGATGACAGTCGCCGTGCAGGCGGATAGATGATGAAGGGCGATACACTTTTTTAGTTGCTTCAATAACGGGGTTGAGAATAGCAAAAAACGCGGTCTTTAAATGCGCTGGCAATAGCGTGCTTTGCTCTAATACTCGCTTTGGTTCGTCAAGGTAGCTTTCAACATCGATAGTAGGGCGATGGGCGAAGGGGGTAGCTTGTGCTATGCGGTGAATGCGTCCTATAAATCGTCCCATCCACTCTAGTTGATCAAGATTATCATTTTCAAACTGCCTTCCACCCACAGAAGGAAAGAGTGCAAACCGGTAGTCTGTGCCGTCAACAATGTGATGATGCAGTGTCTCGCCGTTCAGTTTAAGTGGCGCAGCGAGTGGAATTTCGTTTTCCAGCAGCGCTTGCGCAAACGCGTGTTCCTCTAAAATTTGGGCATCTGTCCAACGCGCGGGTCGATAGAACTTGGCAACATAGCGTTGTCCATCTTCAGCTAGGAATTGATACACCCTGTTTTCGTAGCTGTTCAGTGCTAGCAGCCCACTTTGTAAAAAAATGCCCTGTGACTCCAGGGCATCTAAGATGGTGTCGGGACTAAGCCCCGAAAATGAAAAATCTGTCATCGATAAAGAAATTTGGTTGGTTCATCAACAGTAACCGTTTCTCCATCAATGGTGGTGGTTACGCTAATAAATATATCGGTAACGGTATCTTCCAGATTATAGGCGTCGGTTGCAACCGAAATCGGCGTGCTATAAACCGCACCGCCTTCCACGGTTACCTCTTGCTCGCCAATGTACTGATAATCAGGCAAACCTTTAATGGTTACTGTATAGGTATGCGTTTGTTGAGTTTTGTTTAACACTTTAATGGTGTAAACATTCTCAATTAATCCTTCATTGGTCTCGCGGTACAGCGAATTTCTATCGCGAATAATGTCCACTTCGGTGGGGCTACGTGTCCAGATATTGGCAAACAGCAATCCCATCATAATGACGAGGACCACAAAATATCCAATAAGCTTAGGCCGTATTATATGTGTTTTGCCTCCAGACAGTTCTTCTTCTGAAGTAAAGCTTATAAGGCCTTTGGGGTAACCCATTTTGTCCATCACGCCGTTACAAGCATCAACGCATGCACCGCAGTTGATGCACTCATATTGAAGGCCATTTCGAATATCAATGCCGGTGGGGCACACCTGCACGCACAGGTTACAATCGATGCAGTCTCCAAGGCCTTTTTCTTTTACTTGCTCATGAGAAAGCTTGCGAGGGCGAGGGCCCCGTTGTTCACCGCGATTGGGGTTGTACGATACGGTAAACGTATCTTTGTCGAACATAGCTGATTGAAAACGCGCGTACGGACATATATGCGTACACATTATCTCGCGCATATAACCTGCGTTACCGTATGTACATACCGCAAAAAAGATGACTGAAAACGCCGCCCAAAAACTGGTATCGAAAGTAAAAAAGTCCACAAACAAACTGGCAATAGGCGTGAAGTAGCCTACGAACGTTAGCGCTGTAAGTAAGGCAACTAAAACCCACGCAGTATGCTTAGCTGTTTTTCGCAAAAATTTATCGGCATCCATGGGTCTGGCGTCTAGTGCAAT
The DNA here is from genome assembly GCF_020515205.1 of Alteromonas sp. McT4-15. Classification (NCBI taxonomy): domain Bacteria; kingdom Pseudomonadati; phylum Pseudomonadota; class Gammaproteobacteria; order Alteromonadales; family Alteromonadaceae; genus Alteromonas; species Alteromonas sp. McT4-15. The sequence continues at coordinate 8,522 of NZ_JAJALG010000028.1, read as the reverse complement.
GCGCTTGTTTCTTGGGCCTTCGCACTTTTCCTCAAACCAGGTATAGATGTAAACCCATGTGGTTTGCGGGCACATAAAACCGCACCATACTCGCCCTGCAAAGGTGGTCACAAAGAACAAGGCAAATGCCGAAACAATAAAAATATAGGCAAGCAGGGTTAGGTCTTGCGGCCACAGTGTCAAAGAAAATATGGTAAAACGCTGCTCGCCAATATCGAGTAATACGGCTTGCTGGCCATTGTATGAAATCCAGGGAATGACGGCGAAGAGCGCTAAAAAGAAAAGGCCGAAAAAGCGCCTAAAAGACTCTAGGGGACCTTGCACCGCGCGAACATAAATGCGGCTGCGAGAGTCGTAACGCTTGCCCTCGGTAGCACCTTTGGGTTTATGTACCTTTACCGGTGTTACATTTTTTACCGGTATTTGTTCATTCATAATAAAACCTTAGCTGACATTGCCAAACTGCCTTAGCAGTATAACAGTTTGCGCTACATGATATTTAATGTAGATCAATGATGGTGGGCATCATCCATACTTTCAAAGTTTCAGTCAATACTGAAACTTCAGAATTCATTTGGGTGCGATTAATGAACAGCTTAAGTGACTATAAACCTAATTTCATATACTTGCGTATGATTCAGTGTATTTACAGTCATATAGAGGCAGCTTTATTATCAATATGCGACATTATCGTGACAAGGAGCGTTATTAATAGGTAATAACGCATATAAAGAGTAGTAAATACTCGCCTGTTTCCTGTACAGTTATTCGTGGTCTATACTCAGTGATAGTCGCTTCTGTGGGGAAACATGCACTGAATAGTCTTAAATGTCTGTCATAATTAGCTGAGAAGTCATGTTACGCTTTTTTATCATCGCTGCTGAAATTATTGTTTTAGTTATTGTGCTGCGCTCGCCGTTTGCTCAGTATTTATTTGAAGATATACAAAACTCCATTTCTAATTGGCTGGCGGAGATGGCAACTATGCCAGAGCGAGAAAAATTGGAAACATTGCGCATTCAAATAAATAGTCAGTTAAGTCCGTTAAAGCCTTACCAGCAAAGCTATGTGTTAGAGATAACACAAGACGCCACTACCGTGCACCGCTTCCACCGAACCTATTGTGAGAAAGATGACATTAACCCAAATTTCACGGGAACTAAACGCGCACACCTTTGCCTAATCATTAAACAGTCACCGTTCATTCAAGACGCTCGCGTTAACTAGAGTTCATACAAGACGCTCTAGTACACGCGCACTATTTTATGGAGTATCAACCAAATTGTTGTGCATTGCGTACGAATGTTGAGTGCCTGCAAAGAGGAGCATTAGCGTGAATAAAACAAGTGTGTTAGTAGGGTTAAGTTGCGTAGCATTGTTAGGCTATGGTGTTACGGCTGAGCCTTCCCATGCAGCAGAAGTAAAAATTACTTGGGAAGAGCCTGAATCATATTCCGATGTAAGGCCGTCAAACGAATCGCGTAAGCGCTTTAGAGAGCGAACGCTGAATGAGCTTGAAGCGCATATTGTAGAGCTAGCAGCAGACTTACCTGAATCTCAAGTACTGTCGATTACTGTAACCAACGTCGATTTAGCCGGAGAAGTATGGCCAAGTCAATTTGTTGGGTTTGGTAATGCAGGTGCAAATGATATTCGAGTCATCCGTCGTATTGATATTCCGAAAATGACATTTAGTTATACACTCACTGACGCAGCGGGTGAGGTAGTGGCAAGCGAAGATGAAGTGAAAATAAAAGACATGGATTTTATGGAATCAAACATACGACGCCATCGTAACGAATCTTTGTCTTACGAAAAAACCATGTTAGATGAATGGTTTTCAGATACTTTTCTTAAACAGCAGGTTGCCGCCAACAATTAACGTATAACGAATTAACGTTTAGGTACAGCAGGACTGCGAGTGAGCAGAATATTTGTATCCAACGATCTAATGGTAAATAGCAACAAAAAGGTCGCCAAGAGCGACCTTTTTAGTGCGTACAATACCGCTAATTACAGGTAATCAAACTCACTACCCGCTACTGCAAGTGTGCTGTCTGGGCCTGCCAGATAAGCCGCTTTATGTGCATCACGACGAGGTAAAATTCGCTCAATATAGAAATCGCGCGTTTTTTGTTTTGATGCAGCAAGTACCGCATTGTCACCGCGTTGTGCAGTATCTGCCATGCTGTACCACAGTACGCCAATGAGTGAATAAGCGCTGTAGGCAAGGTAATCGCATGCCGCTGATGCTGCTGTGGTTGCATCCATACCCAAACAATCTGCAGATGAAGCGCGCCAGTCATCTAAGATACCCTGCGCCAATGCCTTGCTTTCAGCGTCTTGAATGTCAGCAACAAGGGCATTAAATGCACTGTAAGTCGCCTCCATCATTTGACCACCATCGCGAGTGAGTTTTCTGCCGATTAGGTCAAGCGCCTGAATACCATTGGTACCCTCGTAAAGCATGGCAATGCGAACGTCGCGCATCAACTGCTCCATGCCCCATTCGCGAATAAACCCATGGCCACCGAAAACCTGCACACCAATACTGGTTGTTTCAAGACCCATATCGGTCATAAACGCTTTGCAGATAGGGGTTAAAAACTGCAGAATTTTATCCGCATTTTCTTTATCTTCACCTTCGCCAAGTTTTTCAACATCCATAAACTTTGCGTATAGCAGTGAAAGCGCACGACAACCTTCAATCAACGATTTTTGCGTAAGCAGCATTCGTGCGACATCAGGTTGAAATACGATAGGATCAGCTTTGCCTTCAGGGTTTTGAATGCCTTGTGGTGCGCGTGACTGAACACGTTCGCGAGCATAGGTCAAAGCGCCCTGATATGAAGCTTCGGCGGCACCAAGTCCCTGCATTCCCACTTGGAAACGCGCATCGTTCATCATGGTAAACATGCAAGCTAAGCCTTGATTTTCTTCACCAACTAGCCAGCCAGTTGCGCCGTCAAAGTTCATAACGCATGTCGGGCTCGCCTTGATACCCATTTTGTGTTCAATACTGCCAACAGAAAGGTTGTTCGCTTCACCTGGGGCATTGTTCGCGTCGGGTAAGAACTTAGGCACTAAGAAAAGACTGATACCCTTCACACCTTTTGGTGCATCCGGTAAACGCGCAAGTACAAGGTGGATAACGTTTTCGCTCCAGTCTTGATCACCGGCTGTAATGAAGATTTTATTCCCCGTTATCTCATAGCTACCATCGCCCTGTGGCTCGGCTTTCGTAGAGAGCAGGCTTAAATCTGTACCGGCATGTGGCTCGGTAAGGTTCATGGTACCTGTCCATTCACCGCTAATGAGCTTGGCTAAATAAATGTCTTTTAGTGTTTTACTTGCGTGTTTGGTAACGGCAAGCGTTGCGCTTTCGGTCAGCATAGTGGTTAATCGCCAGCTTAGGTTAGCGGCGTTTAACATTTCATGCACTGGCACTGCCATGGTATACGGTAGGTCTTGACCATCGTATTCTGCTGTACCCAGCATAGCGTTCCAGCCATTCGCGACATATTCTTGATATGCTTCTGCGAAGCCTTTAGGTGTGGTCACCTTGCCATCTTCTAGCTTACAGCCTTCTTCATCACCCTCGCGGTTAAGTGGGGCAACAACATCTAGGGCGAACTTTGCACCCTGCGCAATAATTTCATTGGCCAAGTCACTGTCGAAATCGCTAATACCTAGCTTTTCGTAGTGCGCATCAAGTCCAAGCCAGTCTTTCAATAAAAACTGAAAGTCAGCAGTTGGGGCATGGTACAGAGGCATGGATGACTCCTTTTTCAAACAAGTGTTTTAATTTTTGCCTATTATAGTCACAAAAAGCATAGTCAGAGTAGTCTGTTTATGGAAAGTTAATGAAAATACTCTTTCATCAAAAGCACTGTTGGCGAGGTTGGCTATTGTGTATTCGCCCACCCAGATTGATTGTAAACCGTAGACTAAGCACTTGCTTTTTTAGCGCGTGTTGGCATGCTTTAGCGAAATTAACCTAAATTAATAGCGAAAAACTATGGTAAATGAACAACCGGTTTGCATCGTCACGGGTGGCAGTTTGGGCATTGGGCTTGCGGTATGTGAAGTGTTTGCAGAGCAAGGTTTTCACGTGGTGAATCTTGATATACGCGATTTCGAGAGTTCGCCGTGTAATGCACGTTGGAAACAGTGCGATGTAAGTAAGGTTGGTGAAGTACAAAGTGCAATGAGTGAAGTTATCGCTGCGTTGGGCAGAATTGATGCTGTGGTGTGTAACGCGGGAAAACACGTGTCAGCAACAATAGAAGAGACAGATGAAGCATTGTTAGACAGTGTGTTTAGCCTCAATGTGAAGGGCGCATACGCTACAATTCAAAGTGCGCTGCCGATCATGAAGCAACAACAAGGCGGGGCTATTGTGGTAATGGGCTCTGACCAATCATTTGTTGGAAAGCGAAACTCCTTCGCCTATGGCCTCACTAAAGCGGCGCTGGCGTCAATGGCCAAAACGACAGCATTAGATTATGCGCCTTACAATATCAGAGTAAATGCAGTGTGCCCGGGCACCATAGAAACGCCATTGTTTCATAACGCTATTGATAAGTATGTGGCTCGCAGTGGGGCTGATAAAGGTGAAGTCGTTGCAGAAGAAGCTGCTGCACAGCCTATTGGACGGCTGGGGCAACCGCGTGACGTGGCCGAGCTTGCTTATTTTTTATGTAGTGACAAAGCTTCGTTTATTACAGGTAGTCTTCATGCCGTCGATGGCGGCTATACCGCGCAATAGTCAATCCACGCAAATTAAAGTAGACAAGCACCTATGCAATGTAACGCGCTAACTTGGGTCGATCCGCACCTTCATATTTTTGCCCTTAATGAAGGGCAATATCATTGGTTGAAATCTTACAATCCGCCTTTTTGGGAGGATAAACCGAAGATAGCGAAGCGGTTTTATGAGCGAGATATCTTATCCTCAGCGGGTGCTCAGCTAGAAGGCTTCGTTCATATAGAGGCTGGGTTCGATAACCATCGTCCTTGGCGGGAAATTCAATTCTTAGCTCGCCATTGTACAAGGCCTTTTAGCGCCATTGCCTGTATCGATCTTCTTTCAATTGACGCGAGTGCGCATATCGATAAGCTTGCACAAATGTCACCTGTTGTTGGCCTTCGTCATATTCTCGATGACGATGCAGTGAGTATATTGCGCAATCCAAAAGCTGTATGGTGCTTCTCGCGTATGGCGTCTTTAGGGTTGTCATTCGAAGTACAAGCCGATATGACTGACCCGCATACCGTTAAGGCGCTACTTAATATTTTGCAACGATATCCAACACTTAAATTCACCATTAATCATTGCGCTATCGTGCCAACAAGCGCTGCGAGCTTTGCCTTGCAGCTATGGCGAAATCACCTACGCCTACTTGCTGCAACTGGGCAGGTCGCTTTTAAGTTTTCTGGTTTTGAAATGCAAAACCGTCAGTGGTCATGGCAACACGCAAAAGCGCGTTTTGAAACCTTGGTAGATACGGTCGGTGTTGATAGGGTGATGTTTGCCAGTAACTACCCATTGTGTACATGGCGGATGCCGCTTAAACAGCTGTGGCAGGGATATGAAATGCTTTGTGCTGAATTTACAAGAGAAGCACAGCAAAAACTGTGCGCATTAAATGCCCGTACGTGGTACGGGCTTTAATCTCTTTTATAATCGTTAACTACAACGTTTATTTCAGTGCAGTTACTGTCATATGTGGTGAGCGATAAACCACTTCATCATTTAGATCTATTCCAATTCCTGGTGTATCCGGTGCTTCAATAAAGCCATTAACGGGTTGTGGGTCTTGAATACATAGCTCTCGGTTCCAGTCCTTAATGGCATAAGTGTGGTGCTCATGGATTAAGAAATTGGGAATAGCCGTTTCAAGGTGTAAACTCGCCGCCGTTGCTACAGGGCCGCCGCACACGTGTGCTTGAATTCTTACGTCATAAATATCAGCGTAGTCACACACTTTTTTCGCTTCGGTAAAGCCACCACACAATCCAACATCTGGCTGTAATACGTCAATTGACTGGTCTTCTAAATAGGGGCGCACATCCCAACGATGATATAAGCGCTCGCCACCGGCAATAGGCACGTTGACATTTTTCGCTACTTTGTCGTGAAGTTTTGAATTTAAGTAATTCACAGGTTCTTCGTAATACAAACAACCAATCTCTTCAACAATATCGCCAAGCTGAATGGCGGTAGATGCACCTAATAAGCTGTGACATTCAAAAATGATATCGCCGTCTTCACCCATGGTATCGCGAATGGCTTGTAATCTGGCCTTGAAAAGTTTTAGCTCTGGCTTAGTAAAAAGCTTAGTTCTATCAAAATGGGTATTGCCGTCTTTGTCATAGACAATGGGGTCAACTTTCACTGCATCATAGCCATCTTTGAGCGCTTTTTCAGTGGCACGCGCGTAATCGGCAGGATCGTTAAGTTTGGTGACTTCTTTATCCCAATCGAATTGAAGCTGACTCGCGTAGCTGCGCAGTTTGCCGTTAGTCTTACCACCTAGCAGTTCATAAACAGGAAGCCCTAGCGCCTTACCTTTAATGTCCCACAATGCGGTATCAATAGCGCTCATTGCCGCATAAATAACAGGGCCTCCGCCTAACCCCCAAAAGCCTTCACGCAGCATACGTGACCACAACAATTCGGTGTTCATAGGATTAAAGCCAATTAGCATTGCTTCTGCAATTTCTTTAATCATATGAGCGGCAGCACTGTGGCCCCAGTCATACGCCAAACCAGCTTCGCCTACGCCAGTTAGCCCTTCGTCTGTGTATACACGCACAAACACAGGATTCCACTGGGGACGTTTAGGGCATTCAATATCAAATATTTCTACTTTGGTGACTTTCATAGTAATGATGTAATTCCGTTCTAAAAGCTATTCGCAAAAGCTTGGGTCAAGTTTGTAGGCTTTTCGTAGCATAGCTGGCCATGCTTTTTGGCCACCGGTTTCTCCACTATGCACTACACTGGCTTGTTCGTATATACCGTCGATAATAGGTTGAGGGATCTCAATAACATCCTCGTTTGATTGCATTAATGCGAGCTGAATTTCACAGGCGCGCTGTAAATCATAAAAACGCATAAAGGCGTCGCCGACCGTTGGGCCCAACGTGAGTCCGCCATGATTCGGCAATAACATGTGGTTGGTATCGCCTAAATCTTCTTGTAGTCGGCGTTTCTCGTTGCTATTTACCGCAAGCCCTTCGTAACCGTGATAAGACAACGATGGCAGCGAGAACAGCGAATACTGACTCCATGGTTTAAGCCCACCTTTTAGCGACGCAACAGAAATCGTCGCCAAGGTATGCAAGTGAATCACGCACATCGCATCATGGCGTACTTCGTGAATAGCGCTATGAATAGTAAACCCTGCGGGGTTAATCCCGTAAGGCGTGTCGTCAAGAATGTTTCCCTCAAGATCGACTTTAACCAGATTCGAGGCAGTAACTTCGTCGAAGGTAAGGCCAAAGGCGTTGACGAGATAATGGTCGGTGCCCGGGACTTTGGCTGAAATATGGGTGTAGATAAGATCGCCCCAGCGCATATCGGCAACTAGGCGGTAGCACGCTGCAAGGTCGACCCGGGTTTGCCACTCTTCGTCAGACACTTTGCCTTTAAGGTTTAAGCTTGGCAGTGTGAACAAGTCACTTCTCCTTTAATAATGATATCGACAATTTACCAACACCTATGTGGTTGAACAATGTTTTGTCCACAGATGATGCTACGAGGTTGTTATTGCTTATTTTTAATTGCTATATAACCGTCGCGAAGTGGGATGAGGTCGTCTGAAAAGCGCAAATCATCATGGTTGAGTAAAAACGGGTCAACCTTTTCAAGTGCTACGACTTCTATTACTGACCACGACGGAGCATCAAACGTGTTGGGTAGGTCATCTAAACCCGCATCAAGCCCACATTCGAAGAGGGCTAGCCCCCGTGCCGTTGTGCCTAAGAACTGCTGTATTTCAACGTTAAAACCCGTTTCTTCCCAGGTTTCTCGATGGGCGGTGCACGCTAAGCTTTGTTCGCTCTCATTATCGTGTGACTTACCACCACCAGGAAAATCCAATTTTCCAGACAGACGGTGGCGAATCATTAGTATCTTGTTACCTGTTTTTATAATGCAGGCGGCGGCCTCATACTGACCCTCATTAGGGTTCACATTCGTAAGTACGAGTGACTCGGCTACGCGGCAAGCTGGATCGTTAGGCGCATCAGGTGTACATGAAAAAAGCGGTAAAACCGCCAAAATAGCTGATAAGCGAAATAAGAATGACATCGATTTAGGTAAAATAGTTAACGTAAATAAAATTATGTGTGCTGGGTTTGCGCTGTAGCATGTGTAACGCTACCAACGGTAATCCAACCAATAAAGCACATTAAACACTAGAGCGTGTTGACCTTTGCCGTACGTTTTTGCAGCAAAGTGTTTAGCATTTAGACAAGGAAGTGCACACGTCGTGTAGCCATCTACATAAGTGTGC